>NZ_CP098520.1 GCF_023703795.1 Haloplanus sp. HW8-1
AATAGGGCAGATGTCTGACGTGGTTTTAAGACTACAGGCTTCTCTATAGGAGACGCTATAGGATTCCTAAAATGAGCGAGACACTACGCGCCGCCGCGTTCCTCGACAAAGGCGGCACCGGGAAGACGACGACCGTCGCCCACCTCGGCGTCGCCCTCGAGGAGCTCGGTCACGAGGTCTTACTTATTGACCTCGCTGGGAAGCAGGGCGATCTGGCGAAGCACTTCGGCGTTTGGGGCGATTACCAGGCGCGGATTGAGGCCGACGAGGCATGGCCGAACATCAGTACGGTCTTTGATGATGCCTGGGGAACGATCGCTGAGAAGCTGGGCGACGATACTCTGGCTGATCTCGTCGTCCCCACCGACGAAGGTCCGGATCTAATCCCGGCCCATCCCGGCCTCGACACACTTGACGCTGAACTCGGGAATATCGACGATGCGCGTGAGCGCTATAGTCGTCTCGAACAGTTCCTCGACGAGTACGTCGACCCGCTCGGCTATGACGTCGTCTTGGTCGACCTTCCGGGGATGACGAACAACGTCGCGTACAACGGATTGTGGGCCGCCCGCCACGTCATCACGCCCGTCGAGATGGGGCCGTTCGAGGCCGAGCAGGCCGATGCGCTACGTCGCGACCTCGGGAAGATTGCCGACAATTTCGCCGTCGATATCGATCTCGCGCTCGTACTTCCGAACAAGGTCGATACCCGAACGAATCTCGCCGAGGAGTACTTGGACGCGTTTGAGTCGGAGTATCCGGACGCTATCGCACCCGACTACATCCCGTATTCACAAGACATTCGAAACGCTGCGGACCGAGGCCAGACTGCGTTTGCGCTCGAAGAGCCGTCGACGACAGCACGCCGGGCCCGTGAGGCGTATCTTGCTGCCGCTGAAACGCTTGTCGAACGGCTCGGAGGTGAACACCATGGCTGAAGACGACGACGATCTCGCGGCCCTTCGCGAACAGACGTCCCACGGTGACCGAATCGAAGAGGCGGCTGCCGAAGACGCGAAGCGCGATCTCGTCGAGGACATCCTCGATGAGTTGGAGGCCATCGACGCCGGCGACAAACAGAAGACCATCAGCGTGTGGGACGGGCCTCTTGCGGCGTTCATTCGTGCGCTGGAGGAAAATCCTGACCGCTTGGAGGAAGTCGGCCACGCGCTTCAGCGGCAGCTAGATATCGAGGAGGGTGACGTTGACCGGAGTGAAATCCTCCGCCTTGCCCTCCGCCTTGGATTCCAGGAAGCTGCTCCCAAGGAGTTCGAAGCGGTTCGCGAAGCGGCCCGGAAACAGGCGACAAAGGGTCTCTAGAGTTCCCTATGGTTTTAGCAATAGTAATTCCTATAGGACAAACTTTGGATCTACCGCTAAGGTCACTACCTAGACCACTCCGTACTGCTCTTTGAGTGCTTCGTACTCCGTTCGACTCGGCAAATAAATTCCATCTGCGGCTGGTGGCTCGTTTTCACCAGCTAAGTACCGATACATATCTGAGATAGTATCCGCTAACCCGTACCACACTGCGACGTCCATCAGCTCCTGTTGGGCGATTGCTTCTGCCTCGATCAGTAGGAGGGAGTAACTCACTCGTCGCGATCCGCTGTCGAGGACAAGGGTATGGCAGACGATCTCGGCCGGCGTCAGCGTCTCTTCTGGGGCATACCAGAACGCGGGCTCTCCGGCGAGGAAGAACTGTAACCCGAACTGCTCGAACCGGGCCAGGCCTGTTACTTCCCACTCTTCGGCCGCGTAGAGTGACTCTGTATCGTGCCGTTCTTGGACACGAATGAGCGCTCGGTGAGGGTCACACCATTCGACCGTGGTGCTGGGAGCGAGGTTTCGAGCGCGATTCAGGTGATCGTGAACCACGACTGCCTGGATGAATTCCAATAGTGGTTGAATGCTGTCACTGAGTGCGTATTCCGGGCCAGCTGGGGACAACAGCGCTCGGTTCTTCAGCGGCGATAACGCCTTGTGGACGCTTTGTCGAGAGATCTCCAGCCGGTCCGCAATTGATGTGATACGGCGTGGTTCATCGAGATACCAACAGATGCGGATCGTCGCGGGAGTGAGTAGCTCCGGCCAGTCGACGTGACTGAATTCCGCTGTGAGCTTCCGATATTGCTCGATAACGGGGTGCTCTGTGATCTGGACCACTCGCTGGTTGTGATGTCGGCGCGTTTCACGAAGGAGCCCGGTGTCGATCAGCTCGTCGAGGAGGTGGTAGATGTGGTCGCGTGTATACCCTGTGTCTGTTGCGAGCTCTTCAGGAGTCGCTTCACGGCCCGTGATGAGTGCGTCGACGATCGTGAGTTCGCCCTTCGAGAGCACTGTGGAACAATATCCATGTACGCTTATAAGTGATATAGGATATAAGTTTACAAAATTGAGCCATAATTGGGCTTTAGGTATACCTATATGAATTTCTATAGCTTGTCACATTCCCTACTAAACACAGGCTAGAAGTTGAGGAGGGACTCTGCCGACGGACTCATTTGGCCCATTGGATTGACTCCAGTCCGGAGACCTCGGCAAGTCGGTCGCTGATCTCTTCATCCGTCATCGTCGCCGTCCAGTGAAGCGTGATTTTGACCGTGATGATCGTGGCCGAAAGCTTCGGATCGATACTGTGGAGCTCGTCAATCGTGACCGCATTCACGTCTTCCACCCGTGAGAGGCGCTCCTCGGCATCGGTGACGAGATCACCGTCTGCGCCGCAGGGGATTCGAATCGTCACGACGGCAATTGTCGTCGAGTCTAGGTCGGTGGTATTGGATACTGCCATATTATCATCTCCGTTGAGGCGCGTCTCACGGGCCAGATGTTCGACAGCTGTACTCCGAGTGCACGAGGGACGGTTCGAACGCCCGTCTCGGTCGTGGCACGACCGCGTGTTTCCGAACTCCACCACTCGCGCATCCTCAAAGAAAAGATCCGAACAGGGCTAGGTCGGCTCGAACGCCTCGATCTCATCGATGATCTGCTTCGGATTCTCGGAGTGTTCGATGAACGAGAGGACGTTCTCCGACCATCCCGAGATGTTGTAGACGTTCTCGTAGCCTTCTGGCGTCACCAGGTCGCCGTAGGCCGCGAGGTCGACGAGATACAGCGCGGTGTCCGCAGACACCTCGTCCCGATACGCATCGAACGCGTCCCTGACCGTCTGGGAATCGCGGGCCGTGAACGGCGTGTTGTCCCAGATCTGCATATCGGTGAAGACGACGATGCGTTCAACAGCATCCCCTCGCTCGCGGAGGTAATCGATTGCCTTCCAGCCGTTCGTCGAGTTCCCGACGTCCTCGTCGATCGCCAACACCGCCGCTTGGCGCTGCAGGACTGGCGTGTCGACGTGCATCGGAACGGTCTGGAAGTCGTCGCCGAACCCGCCGACCTCGGCACCCTGGTCGGCCAGGATCGCACCGAACAACGCACCGATCTCCTTCAGTCGGAGCGTGCTGTTCGCGGACAGCGGCTGATCCATCGATCCCGACAGGTCGACCGCGACAAAGGTATCGCCGAATCCGCCAGGCACCGTCTCGACCGCGACATCAATTGCGTCTTCGAGCCACTGCTCGACCGCCGGTGCCTGGACATCCGCGTCTTGTAGCGCGGTGTAGGCCTGGTAGTACCGGAACGGGTACAGCGGCGCGTGCCGGACGGCCTCCAGGTCGAGGTGATCCACGACGGTGTCCTCCGGCACGCCGGCTTCGAGCATATTCCGGAGGTTCCGGATCGACGCGAAGATGGGCAGCGTGTACTCGTCGTCCTCGATGAGCAGTTCCCAGGCGGCTTGGGTGTTGCCGCGCTCGGAAATAACCGTCTCCCACGTGTTCGGCGCCGGCAACGGGTCGACGTCGGGATAGTCGTCAAGGCCACCACGCATGAACCGCTCGAAGAGCGCTTCCTGCTCGGCGTCGACGGGCGTGGGGTGGACGCGGTTGAAGACGTCGTGCAGCGTCACCTCGCGCCGCGACAGGTCGTACTTGCCCAGCGTGTAGGCGTCGGCCATCTCCACCAGCGCGTCCTCGATCCCGCGTCGAAGCGGCCACGGCGCAGTCCCGCCGAACAGCTGATCGTGGACCGCGAGCGCGGTGGCCGTCTCGTCCATCCGCTGGATGATCGCCGGCGCCCATTCCCGGATGAGCGACTCGGGGGAGTCGTCCTTGAACCGGTCGTCGTTGGCTGCCAGCACGAGCAGGACCTGGGGGATGTCCCGCAGGTAGAGTTCCTGACGCGCGTACGCAGCGAGCTTCAGGACGAACTCCGGGTCCTCGTTTGCGGCGGCATCGAACTGGCGAACGACAGCAGCGAGCTGTTCGTCATCGGTCTCGTAGAACGAGCCCTCCAGCAGCTGGTTGATCGTGCGCTTGTACAGTGCGAGTCGGGGGTCGGCAGGCTCGAACGCTTCCCCACCTTCGTAGTTGGTGGTCCGCGTTGCCTCCGCGACCGTTTGCTTTGGCGTGTTGAATTCCATACTCTCACCCGGAGCCGCAACAGGCGACTCCGATGGCAGCTGCCCACACGCTCTGTGAGCAACGAGTCTCGGGAGCAAAACGTCCCGAACCAGCCTCGCATCGCTCGGCTGGACGTTCCCGGCACGATTCGAACGTGCGACACCCGGCTTCGCGGGCCGGTGTCCTCGTGAGGGTCGAAGACCCGAACGAGGGCTCGTCAGAGTTCACTCTGACGGTGCTCTGTCCTGACTGAGCTACGGGAACACGAGTGGCCGAACAATTTCTGGAGCGAACGACGGGATTCGAACCCGTAGCGTGCCATCGACGTAGCGCTCCAGATCGACGGCCACTGGCGACACGGCGACCGGAAAACTGTCGGAGCGGGACCGGTGTCGAGCGTCCTCTCGGACGCTCTTTGTCCGGGATGTTCTCGATGGACTGCGCCACCGACAGGATTTGAACCTGCGAGTTCCTGGCGAAGCAACGCTCCGACTCGACGGTCGCCACGTGCGGTCGGGCAACCGGTGGTGCGACGGGCTATGACTCCCGTTGGTGTGCTTTGCGGGCGAAGAAACGCACCACCTGGACGACCACACGCTTGGGGAAAGCCGACCGTGACAGCGTCACGGATCCGTGGCTGCCCGCTATGTCAGCCACGGAAAAACGCTGTCAGGGCCAGCCTCCCCGAGTGCTCCCGAGGGGAATCGAACCCCTGGCCTCCACCTTGAAGAGGTGGCGTCTCTCGCCAACGGAGACTCCGGGAGCGCGGTAGGGACGAAATCAAGCGCTGAGGTGCGGCGGACACCCACGGATTATCGCAGGCGTTCGAAGCCCTCGAGTTGCCCGTGCGTGAACGTCACTTGATACGTGACGAGTGTATCGAGATCCTCGAAGGAGTGTTTGAGCTTGAAGCGGCCGTGGTAGTCCTCTCGTTTGATCCAGCCGTTGTGGACTCGGTTCCGACAGCCGGCCATGCAGCGAAAATCGTCCTCGTCGACGTCGTCACGGTTCGCGTATGGCCGGTCTTCGGGAGGGACCGCTTCGGTGTGCCACTCCTCTTCGAGGAGCCGACCGTCCGCCGTAATCCGAAATGTGGTCATAGTCGGTCGATCGATGCCTTTCGTTTGCCAGTCGACGTCCTCGGCAGGAGCAATCCCTTCGGGGTACTCTGGCAGGTGGACGTCGTCGTAGAGTTCGACTGTATCGAATAGTCCCATTGTTGTCCTCCATTGCGGGACCAGGAGTCGAACCTGGGCCTCGGGGATATGAGCCCCGTGGACTGCCGTTATCCTATCCCGCAGCACACGATTCGGAACTCACTCATGGACATCTCTCAGTTCTCCACAGCTGTCCGTCCCTCAGTCTCGTCGGCTGGAAGTGAGAGGTCTCGGACTGTTGGAGAATGCTCCACCCCGGATTCGAACCGGGGGCTCGGCCGTGAGAGGGCCGTGAGTTTGGCCGCTACTCCACTGGAGCGGGTTGGCCTCTCCTTGAAAGGGTCACCGCCAGTGGGACGGGCAGGATTCGAACCTGCGTGTTCTCGTTACAAGTGAGATGAAGGAACTCTCACCGTCGCACCGGGTCTCCGGTGAAAACTCGGCGAGAGTGTGTGAATGCCAGGCTCTTCCACCGTCCCGCAGTCTCCCCGGCACGACTCGAACGTGCGTCTCCTCCTCTACAGGGAGGCATCGTAGCCGTTAGACCACAGGGAGAAAATGTCGCCGCGAGGATTCGAACCAAGAGGTCGGCTGTGAGTTTGGCCGCTACTCTACTGGAACACTGGCCTCGCCTGAACGGGTCATCGGCGGAAATCACTTCGCAGTGTCACGATTCAAACGTGGGTCTGCTAGGTCACAGGATTTTCAACAGACAACCGAAACGGCCACATCGCGGCCGTAACAACGGGGAGAATCAGTTATAGTCCAATTCAGGAGGATTACCGATTTCGAGTTGATCAAGGAGTGAACTGTCCAGACGGTCCAGGAGCAGATTCCGTTCTTCTTCTACCATACGGTGGTGCCTGCGACAGAGCGAAACGAGATTCGCTGCGTAGTGTGCGTCCGACTTCGAGTAGTCCGGATGCTTGTGGAACGTGGCTACTGGAGTGATATGGTGGACATCTGGTTCCCGTCCAATCTCTTCGATTCCTCGACCACACACCTGACACTCGTACTCGTCGCGGACGAGAACCTGCTGTCTCGCCCGATACCAGCCAGCCCCATATCCACGAAGTCCGCCAACGTACTGGGGGTTGCTCTCACCGGTCTGCCATTCCGTTCGACACTCCGTGTTGCAAAACACCCGCTCGACGGCTTCTACGCGGTGACGTTTGAGAGTTAATTCATCTCCACAGTTCTCACAGGCGGTCTCAACATGACCGTGATCCGTTCTATACGCCTGGTAACACTCCTGTGAACAGTAATAGTTTCTACCCTCGTGGTACTCGCTCTCGCGGACTGACTTCAGGTCGCCACAGTACTCACAATCGACATCACGTTGCGCCTCGGATCCATAAAGACAACCCACGCTGCAGTACTTCCTATTTTCTGCGAGCCACTCGGGAATCTCAAACTCCTTGGAGCACTCGTCACATTCCAAGGTGATTCGTGGGACGGTATAGTCGTCAAGAAAACACTCGCGAGAGCAGTAGTGGGCGTCCGTTCTCTCGAACCAAGAACGGACTTTCTCGAATTCCTGATCACATCGTTCGCAATTTACGCGGACTCTGGGTGTGTTACCGGAACTGTACTGGAGGTTCCGTTCCTTGACGCAAGATGGGCACAGCTTTCCCTGCTTATTTGAAGGATAGTACTCGAACTCGCGGCTACATCCTTCGCTTGTACATGTCGCTGTTTCCTTCGTGAGGGACTCACCATGTACCATAGAGTGGTGGATTCGCATACCGCGCTTGGAATTGAACCAACTTGCCGGGTCGGATTCCGGGCACTCCGGATGCGGGCATGGGGTGGACATCATCTATTGTTGGTTCGTTCTGGTACTTAGTCTCAGGTGGGCAGGGTGAATGTATACGCGCGTATCCCTTTCCAGAAATGCCCTAGACCGCCGAGTGGGGACGGGCTGATTCGAACAGCCATCTCCTGCTCTGGAGGCAGGTGTCGTGCCGTTTGACCACGTCCCTTACCACGTCGGAAGAGCGATTTGAACACTCGTGTCCTTGCGGACGCTACGGTTCCAACGCAGTCCCTTGACCAACCTAGGGAAACCCCGCCAACGGTGAGACGGAGAGTCGAACTCCGAAGCCCCGCGGCTCTCGGTTTCACACCGAGCGCGGTCGCCTATCCGCATGTCTCACCATCTCCGTCGGAACTTGCTCCGATGAGCCCGCCTCGCGTTTCTCACCAGGACACCGGAAGATGCGCATTACTCAGCTTCTGAGCTTTACTACCGAGGCGAATGTGCTCATCAGCACCCACTCACGGCAGGGATGGATGACGGTTACCTCGTTCCGTGGAAGTACGCGCCGTCCTCGGTGACGCAGATTTCCACGCTTCCAATCGTGTCGATAGACGTTGTTTCACCGAGCGGGACGTGACGGAACGCTTCCTCCTCGCAGGCAGGGCAGATATTTGTTGTCATGACGCCGCGACCCGGATTCGAACCGGGAGACCGATAGCAGACGGCCACGGCATAGCAGGCCGCTGGGTTCCCCAATACCCAGTCGCGGCATAGTGAGCCGACGAGGATTCGAACCTCGGTCCTGTGCGCCCAAGGCACAGATCGTCGTCCGCTGGACCATCGGCTCACTGGACTGCCGAGCGTTCGGCAGTTGATTATCTATCTGTACGACTTTCCAACTGCGCAACCGCGACCGAGTAGTCGTGGTTGCGCGTCTCATCGCGGGGGCGTACTTCGGGTGTTCCCGGGAATACCACACCGGCTCATGTAGGTTGCAGACCCTGCTGGGCCCAGCATCGTCGGAACGATCCAGCTGATCGCACCAACGGGCTGCCTACCTCGATGGGTATCCCCACGTGGCTACGCCACGCATCCACGCCGACGCCGGGATTTGAACCCGGATCACGGCCGTGACAGGACCGTATGATCGCCGAATTACAACACGTCGGCCTGCAGTCGCCCCGGCCGGAATCGAACCGGCGACCTCCGGATTCAAAGTCCGGCGTCCCTCGCCAGCGGAGACTCCGGGGCTCGACGTAGCCGCAGCTCTCGCTGCGGAGTTGTTGGCTAACGACTTCCGTACGCTCAGCGCGGACGGAGTCCGCTCGCTCCTGTATCGAAACGAACGGAAACCAATCAGCCGCGAGCTTGGCATCCCGCACTCGCATCAGGCTGTGTCCTGAGCGAGTACTGGGCACAGGCAGGCGGCAATCCCGTGTTCCCCGACCCGTGACGGGTAGTCCGTATGGGGGCCGAGTTATGCGGGTGAGAGTGTCCGGCCGTCGCCGGATTGCGTCGAACTCTCGTATTCGAAGTCGACGTGGATCCGGCGGTTTGCGCCCGGGCTCTTCGCACGCTGATCTTGTAGGCACTCGCCGAACACGGGACCCGCGGCTAAGCGAGAACGAGCACGCCGCGGGGTGAGGCGAGTGATGATCATCGTGTTGAACTCTCTCGGTTTGAGGGGTGTATCGGACGTCAACCTGGAATATCGTGGCAATTGTATTAAAATTAGTTAGGGTGTGTTACCCACAGACACGCCAGTCACACTCCAAGATGCGGTTGCACACGACGTTTAATGTCCTAGCATTGGCTGTCGTCGATAGCCGGACGCTGGCCGGTGTTCTCGGTCGGACCCACAGAAACTATTTACAGGCTATCGAGGCGAATGCCCCGGGGTTGAAGCTGACACTCCGCGACACTAACAATCAAGTACCAACACAGCGATAATCACGTACAGCGATGTGGTATGACTACCGCTTCCGCGCCTATCCTGACCGAACAGGCGTGACTGCGGAAGTGGAACACCACATTGATATCCACCGCCAAGCCTACAACCACACCCGCTACGAATACAACGCCCTCGACACCGACGAAGACAACATCGGTTCAGCGTACCAACACCAGAAACGCCTCACCGAGTGGAAAGACGAATGGCTCGTATTCTCCGAAGTCCACTCGAAAGCGCTGCAGAAAACCGTCGAACGCTTCTACGACAACCTCTCAACCCTCTCCGAAAAGAAGCAGAACGGGCACAAGGTTGGGTGGCTCAAGTGGAAGTCACCGCGAGAATATCAGAGCATGACATACTCGCAGTCTGGTTTCGAACTCAAAAACACGAGTGGTCGGACTGCAACGCTCTGGCTCTCCAAAATCGGTGACATCCCCATTCGCTACCACCGCGAAATCCCCGATAACGCCACTATCAAAGAAGTCACGTTGAAAAAGGAGACGACTGGTGAGTGGTACGTCACGTTCGGTCTCGAAGTCGAAGACACTCCACTCCCCGAGAAACCCGACGTAGAGGACTTGGATGCAGAGGGTTGCGTTGGCATCGACCTCGGCATCAACAACTACATCTACTCGAGCGATGGCGACAGCGTAGACTGGCTCGACCTTTCCGACGAGTACGAACGCCTACGTCGGGAACAACGCAATCTCTCCCAGAAAGAACACGGGAGTAACAACTGGGAGAAACAACGCCGTGAGGTCGCCAAGGTCAAGCGTCGAATCAAACGGAAGGTCGAGGACTTCCAGCACAAGCTCACGACGTGGCTCGTCAAGACGTATGACGCCGTGCTCGTGGAGGATTTGAACGTCGCGGGGATGCTCCAAAGCAACGGAAATTCACGGAACAAGCAGGACGCCGCGTGGCGCGGATTCATCGAGATGCTGGAGTACAAGAGCGACCTGTACGGCACGCACGTCGTCCAAGTGAACCCTGCGGGGACGACCAAGGAGTGTGCGGAGTGTGGTGTTGAGACGGAGAAGCCGTTGTGGGTTCGGGAACACAGTTGTCCGAGTTGTGGGTTCGAGGCGGACAGGGACGCGAATGCGTCGTACAACATTCTTTCTCGTGGGCTTCAGGAGTTAGGTTTGGGACAGGCCGAAGTCGCGCCCGTGGAGACTGCGACCGCTGTGGAAACCGATGGAGGTCAGTCTTCGTCGGTTCCTGCAAGTCGCGTCGTTGAAACGGGAAGCCTCGGGGCTTGACCCCGAGGCGGTTCACACCAACCTGCTCTCTGTGACGAGAGATGAGTGGCCGATCGCCGGTCCGGTGCTAGCCGGGAGCCCAGTCACACGGCGTGACTGACGGTTCTCGGTTAGATACCAATGACCGAGAATACCGACTCAAACGAATCTCGGAAGCCAGGGAGTGCACACAGCGGGTGTTCCAACCACACCGAACAGCGATCATCCACTGGATGCCAGGGTAGTGGTGCTTCCCCGCAGTGCGATGCGTGTGACACCACCCAGTACGACAAACTCCACGAAATCTCCCTTGGTGAACGGGCGTATGATGTGTGTGGAGATTGCCTCCAGCTCCTCGTTGACGACGTCGAGGAGTACCACTGGTGGGACCGCCTGACTGAAGCGCACTACAATCGCGCTGCCCAGTTTCTCCGCTCTCTTGATGCAGTCTGGTGTGTCAAAGATCAGGCCTACGCTGGCGGGGAACTGTGGGTCCACACGCCCTATTGTGACGCTGCCGTCGTCAGAGATGTGTGTGACCATTTTGGGTTCCAGATCCGCTGGTTTAGCGTTGTCTACCCCGTTGACGATGGCTTCGAGTGCGTCTCAGAGCATGGGCCCTGTATCGAGATCAACCTCACGTTTACAGCCCACCGTTCGGATCCACTCCCGATTGAATACGACATTCAGAATGATGTGACCCACTACGAGATCGAGTGGCTTGACGACCATCATCACCTGTTCGATTCGATCCTCGATTGACGCGCGGACTGTCGTCTCAGCGCCCCAGGAGACGCAGTAGGTGAGACTGGCTGCCCGATGCATACGGTCTTCGCGATTGACAGTGATTCACCTTCAAAAATTTCGCGACTTTCATACCTAACACTCTTTACAGCAGATGACGTACCTATTTTCAACGATGTCCATCGACCGAGACACATTCGAGAACACGAGCGAGGACGAGCTCGCCGATCTTTCGGTTCCTGATCAGGTCCTCGGCTTCCTCATAGCAAACGACGACTATGCGTTCAAGGCGCGCGAGATTGCGTCTCAGACCGGTCTTGACGAAGGCGCGGTTAGTACGGCACTCTCTCGGTTGAAGGATCGTGTGCTGGTCGAGCACAAAGCAACGTACTGGGCAGTGACGGACGACGAAGAACGCCTCGAGGGATATAGCGGGTATGAGCGGGCGACTGCCCTCTTTAACGAACAGCTCGGACCGGAGGACAAGGACGCTTGGCGTGAACACGCACCCGAGAAGGCGCATCCAAGCGTCGATACTGAGGACGACCAGTGAGCGACACATCCCAACCAATCTTCGAACGAGGGGATGTCGTGTATGGTGACGATCCATTCAAGGGTGAAGAAGAGGCTCGTCCGTGGCTGATCCTCTCGAACCACGAGGGCCGTCCATTCCACGGCGAGCAGTATATCGCGCTGACACTGACCACTAAATCGTGGCTGAATGACCTCATTGAGATCCCCGAGGAGAGTTGGATTCGCGGTGGAATGCCGGATGACAGCAGAATTGTTCCTTGGGGCGTTCAATCAGTCAATCGTGATGATATCGATTTCTGGCAAGGACGTCTTGATGCTGAGCTAGTCGATGTAGCCGTCACAGCGCTTGTTAAGGAGCTCCGGTAGCACCTGATGTAGTTGCTAATCATATATCGATATGCGCTATATCGATTGCTTCGGGCAGAAGATGAGACTGATCGTCTCAATGCATACGGTTCTCAAACTCCTTCGTGATGGACAGTGATTCGCCTTCAGCAATTTTCGTAGCTTTCACACCTAACACTCTTCACAGCGGATGACGTACCTTCTTTCAACCATGTCCATCGACCGAGACACATTCAAGAACGCGAGCGAGGACGAGCTCGCGGATCTTTCGGTCCCTGACCAAGTCCTCGGATTTCTCGCCGCCAACGAGGATCGGGCGTTCAAGGCCCGCGAAATCGCCTCTCAGATTGGCATCGACGAGGGCGCGGTCAGCACTGCTCTCTCACGATTGAAGGATCGTGATCTCGTCGAACACAAGGCAACGTACTGGGCGATCACCGACGACACCGAGCGACTCGAAGGATACAGCGGCTACGAACGGGCGACTGCTCTGTTCAACGAGCAACTCGGCACAGAAGACAAGAAATCTTGGCGCGAACACGCGCCCAGCGAGTCACACCCGAGCGTTGAGGACGAACAGTGACCAACGAGGAGACGCCGATTTTCGAACGCGGTGACGTCGTCTACGGCGATGACCCGTTCAAAGGTGACGAGGACGCTCGGCCTTGGCTCATTCTCTCGAACCACGAAGGTCGTCCGTTCCACGGCGAGCAGTATATCGCGGTAACACTAACGTCGAAGTCTTGGATGGATGGCCTCATCGCCATTCCTGAGGAGAGCTGGCTTCGTGGCGGTATGCCAGACGAGAGCCAAATCGTCCCGTGGGGTGTGCAATCGATCGGCCACGAGGATGTCGATTTCTGGCAGGGTCGTCTGACGGATGATATCGTCGATAACGCGACTACTGCTCTCGTCAAAGAATTATGGTAGCTACTTTCGAGTACTCACGTCTCTACGCGTTACTTCTTCTGAGCGAAGTCTCAGCTTCCACTGTGCGTCAGTAGTTGAGAATAGTACTCTATTGAAAACGACAGATAGCGTCGAGATTGTTCCGTAACAGTTTGAGAACATGAGCGAAGACGAACTAGTTGATCGAGGGGAAACGACAGGATATCATCGACGAGCGACGTAACGAGTACGCTCGTGACCTGTTGCTAGTTCTCGACGAGGATCTTCAGCCACGTCAACCACGACAGATAGGCTACAATCGATTCTCTAGAGGTCACAGATGACACGAAAACCGATATCGCTCATCCAAAACACGACTATCTCGTACCGCACAGCAGTCAAAGAGGGATGAGTGAAATCCTCGTCTGGCCGTTCGACTATACGATCGCCGTGCGGTAACTCGACAATTCCGCGGAGACGGTCCGAGAGCGTTACCCCCAAATTGAGACTAGTGAACTCGGTGATGTAGCTGCTGAAACCCTCGAAGAAATTGATATGTGATCGAATTATCTGCTGTCTCATACAGTGATTGCTCTTAGCGGCTTACGAAACTTTTTCAGCCGGCCATAGAAATTCTACTTGTCCTTCGTATCGGGTTCGATACGCCAGACGGTGATGAGCATGACAGACCTGATCTTACGGAGTCCGGCCTTCGAGGATGGGGGACAGATACCAGATCGCTACGGATACGCGGCGGAGAACGTCAATCCGCCACTTGACATCGACGGTATTCCAGCGGGAACCGCCTCGTTGGTATTGATCGTGGATCGTCCGAATCCCCGTTCTTCGAGGAAGGAGATCTGGAATCACTGGCTCGTGTGGGATATTCCCCCCACTCTGACCGAGATTCCCGAAGGGTGAGCTCCAGAGCAGCCGACAGAAGGACAGAATGATTTTGCAGAACACGGATACGGTGGACCCAATCCAACTGGACAAGAACAGACCTACCGATTTCGGCTCTACGCCCTCGAAACGACGCTCGGACTGCCGTCTACAACTGAGAAAGACGATCTCGTTGACGGGGTCGTCGGGTATATTCTCGATAAAACCAAGCTCGAGGGTACGGCTGCTCCATTGGTGCGCTACTGACGATGCCTGACTCGACTGTAACCTGCCCCGACTGCAGTACCCAACAGGAGGTCGAGACCGACGAGTATGGAATTTTCACGCTGGTGTGTGAGAATTGTGGCGCCCGTTCGAAGGGTGAATACACAGCTACATCCGGCGAGGTTGTTTGGCGATGGACGCAGCCAGGTGACAAATCGAGTGACTAATTCCCACACGAAGACGACTTCTCAACGCTTATCCGCGACTTTCACAGAGGGGTATGTAGCGGGATAGGATAGCTCGGAGATTCCACCAGGCTCATGACCTGGAGATCGGTGGTTCAAATCCACCTCCTGCTATTTCGCACCGACAGAACCGTTATTCGCAGACATCGTCCGGATCGAAGACTTTCTCACCGACTGTCTCGCCTTCGTCGTCCGATAGAAACAGGAGCGATACCCTGTGTGGCAGGCTCCTCCTTTCTGATCGATTCGATAGAGTAGTGCATCACCATCACAGTCGACGCGAATCTCTTTGACCCGTTGGACGTGTCCGCTGGAGCCGCCCTTCTGCCAGAGTTCGTCACGGCTCCGGGAGTAGTAGTGAGCAAGTCCTGTGTTCTGGGTTTCGGCGAGCGCCTCCGAGGACACGTACGCGAGCATCAGCACGTCACCGGTCTCGGCGTCCTGTGCAATCGCGGGAATCAGTCCATTCTCACCGAAGTCGAGTTCCACATCGAGGCGTTCGTCTTGCATATTCTCACGATACGACAGACTCGAGAAACCAGTCGTTATTTTGCGATCCGATGGGTTCGCGGGAAGTTAGACCAACTGGAGGATGTTTCCGTTCGAGGTGACGTGGAGGTCACGACCCAGCTTGTAGCCCTGTTTCGAAGCAAGGTCGACGTAGCCGGAGAAGCCCTGCATATCTTGGTGGGCCGGGATAACGTGCTGGGGCTGGAGCGCGTCCAGCATCTCGTAGTGACCCTCCTGTCGCAGGTGGCCGGAGACGTGGACGTCGTCGTAGATTCGCGCGCCCTGCATCCCGAGTAACTTCTCAGACTGGTAGCGCTGCCCCTCGTTCGTCGGCTCCGGAATCACGCGCGCCGAGAAGATGACCTTGTCACCGTCGTCGAGTTCGTAGGGCGTCTCGCCGCGACCCATCCGGGTGAGCATCGCCCGTGGCTCGCCTTGGTGGCCCGTGACGACCGGGAGGAAGTTCTCCTTACCCTCGTCCATAATCCGGTTGAACGCGCGGTCGACGGACTTGCGATGCCCGTACATCCCGAGATCGTCCGGGAAGCTCGCCGCACCAATGCGCTCGGCCGTCCCGGAGTATTTCTCCATCGAACGCCCGAGGAGGACCGGCTGGCGACCGATTTCCTCGGCGAATTCGACGAGGCTCGTAACGCGAGCGATGTGGCTCGAGAACGTCGTCGCGACGATCCCGCCGTCGTAGTCTTCGAGGCTTTGGATGACGTCGTGGAGTTGCTCTCGGGCGACGGCTTCACTCGGGGTTCGCCCCTTCTTGTTCGCGTTGGTGCAATCCTCGATATAGCAGAGGACGCCCTCCCCCTCACGGCCGATCTCGCGGAACCGCTTCATGTCGATGGGATCGCCGATGACCGGCGTGTGGTCCATCCGCTTGTCGAGTCCGTAGACGATGGATCCCTCGGGCGTGTGGAGGACGGGATTGATCGCGTTGATGATCGAGTGCGTGACGTTGACGAACTCGAGTTCACACCGGTCGCCGATGGGCATCGTCTCGCCGGCGTCCATCTCGATGAGTTCGTTCTCGACGAGGAATTTGCTCTCGTCTTGGATCTCCTCTTTGACGAGTTCGAGCGTGAAGGGAGCAGCGACGATGGGGGCGTCGTAGCGATGTGCCAGTTTGCTGATTGCGCCGATGTGATCGAGGTGGCCGTGCGTCGGAACGATGGCCTGCACGTCGCCCTCGAGGTCACTCATCACTCGGTCGTCCGGGATGGCGCCCATGTCGATCAGGTCGAGCGAATGCATCTCCTCCGTCTGGAGGTTGTCGTGAACCAGTACTTGAGAGAGATTGAGGCCCATGTCGAAGACGACGATGTCGTCGCCGGCACGGACGGCCGTCATCTGGCGGCCGACTTCCTCGTAGCCACCGATAGTTGCGATTTCGATTTCCATAGTTGGGGTCCGATCAGAGCGATCCCAGAACTCGTCAAAGTCCGCCTGGTGAAGGAGAGCCGGTGTGACTCTGGCTTCGACGCCCCGTCCGGATCGGACCATTCGTCGACGTGTCCAGAGTAAACGACCTTCTCGGGGACAACGCGTGTTTCGGCTATGTGGTAACTGACTGCCTGGGCGTATATACCCGTGGATTTGGACTACCGAACCCGGCGTCGTCGACGACTGTCTCGCGGTCAGGTGTCCGTCAAGACACCGCTGTCAAAAACACAAACAAATTGTCGATTTTCGACACATCCTCTGTATCCTTGCTCGAATCGCTGGACGGAGACTTCACGGCAGTTTTATACTGGGAGTGGTTCCGTCCAAATAGGTGCGATCCCTGTGAGTACCGGGTCCGGTTTGATTCCGCTCGTCGTGACCATCTTAGGGCTGGGTGTCGCCGCCCAGGTGTTAGCCGACCGGCTGGAAATCCCGAGCGTCCTCTTTCTCATTCTCGCCGGCATTCTCGTCGGTCCCGAGGGCCTCGACATCGTCGGTCTCGATGCTTTCGGTGGCCCTGAACCGCTCTCGGCCATCGTCGGTCTCTCGGTCGCGATCATCATCTTCGAGGGTGCATTCCATCTGAAGCTCTCGAAACTGCGACAGACCCCTCGCGAGGCCTTCCGACTGATCACTCTCGGGGCGGGTATCGCCCTTCTCGGCACGGCGATAGCCGTCCGACTGGCTCTGGACGCGTCGTGGGAACTGTCCTTTCTCATTGGTTCGCTCCTTATCGCCACCGGGCCGACCGTCATCACGCCCATTCTGGAGGTCGTCCCGGTGCGAGACCGAGTGGCTGCGGCACTCGAGACAGAGGGGATCGTCAACGACGTCACAGCCGCCATTCTAGCCGTCGCCATCTTCGAGGTCGTCGTCGGAAGCGGGACGCAACTTCAGTTGCTGGTGACTTCGTTCATTTCCCGACTCGGGACTGGCCTCCTCGTCGGCGTCTTGGCGGCTGGTATCTTGTGGTATCTGCTCAACCATGTTGATCTCTCGCCGTCGAACGCCGTGCGGAACTCCCGGCTCATCGTTCTCATCGGAGCGATCGCAACGTACGGGATTGCCGAGGGGATCGCCTCGGAGGCGGGGATCGCAGCCGTCGCAACGGCGGGTATCATTCTCGGCAACGTCGAGATGCCCTACGAAGACGAGATTGCAGCGTTCAAGGGCGATATCACGCTGATCGTCCTCTCGTTCGTGTTCATCTCGCTCGCCACACTCCTGTCGTTCGAGGATCTCCTATCTCTCGGTCTCGGTGGGGTCGTCGTCGTCGTTGTCGTCGTGGCGGTCATTCGTCCCGTCGCTGTACTGCTCTGTACGCGTGGCGATCGGTTCTCGGTCCGCGAACAGCTGTTCATGAGTGCAGTCGGCCCTCGTGGGATCATCCCGGCGAGCGTCGCGACACTGTTCGCGCTCGAACTCCGCTCGTCGAATCCCGAGGCTGCGGCGCTCCTTGTCGGGACGGTGTTTCTGGTCATTCTAACGACGGTGGTTCTGCAGGGCGGATTCGCCCGTCACATCGCACAAACACTCAACGTACTACCAATGCGCGTCATCATCGTGGGCGCCGGTCGCGTCGGTCGCGGCCTCGCCGAACGGCTGGAGGATCGTGGAGAGAACGTCATTCTCATCGACAAAGATCAGGAGCAGGTCGAACAGGCTCGTAATCGCGGCTTCACCGTTCACCACGGGGACGGTGCTGATGTCGATGTGCTCCGATCTGCTGGGGCTGCGAACGCGAAAATAGTCGCAGCAGCTACTGGCGACGACGATTCGAACCTACTCGTCGCTCAGCTCACGAACTCGAACTTCGACGTCGACACCGTGATCGCCCGGGTAAACACGCCCGGGAACGCCTCGGCGTTCGAGGAACTGGGTGTTCGTGCGATCGCCGCTGACGAGTCGATCGCCCAGTCGATGGACAACGAGATCGAGCGACCGGCACTCTCCGAATGGATGACCGAACTCGGCCGAACGGGTGATGTCCAGGAAATAGAGGTCACGGCGGACGCGCTGGTCGGTATGCAGATCGGTGATCTCGACACTGAGCTCCCTGACGGCGTGCTCGTCGCCTTGGTGAGTCGCGATGGTGACTCCCAGATTCCCGAACCGGATCTCACCCTCCACCGTGGGGATCACCTCACCTTTGTCGGGCGGCGAGATGCTGTTCACGAGGCGATCGAACGGTGTCATCCCGAACTTCACGGGTAAGTCACCGAAAATGAGGTGTCGAGGGTCGATGATCCACTCCTATCCAACTCGCAATTCGGTTTCGGTACCCGTTTTGGGATGCCGCTGGAATCTGGAGTTGAGATGGCCCTGACGAACGACGAGTTGCAGTTTTCCTCGCTCTATCTCACCCGATTCGCGGGGAGCTTCGGGTTCATGACGGTGTTGACGCTCCTCCCGGACTACATCGATGCACTCGGAGCGACCGGTGTGACGATCGGTCTCTTCATTACCGCCCTCGAACTCGCGCGCACGGTCGGTATCGTTCCGCTCGGGTGGGCCGGGGATCGATACAGCAAGCGGCTGCTCCTCGTCGGATCGTTGCTCGTGAGTGCGCTGGCGTATCTGGCGTTTGCTCGCGTCACGACGATCCCCGGATTCCTCGTCGCGCGATTCCTTCAGGGCCTCGGTCTCACCGGCACGGGTTTGTTGAGCCTCGCCTTGGTGGGCGAACTCGCACCGAACGACGGTCGCGCCAATCTCATCGGCAAGTACAACGCCTTTCGGATGGCCGCCGGTATCGCGGGGACGATAGGCGCTGGCATCCTCTTCGCGCTCACCGGGTTCGATATCCTGTTTGGGCTGCTGGCGATCCTCCTGATCGTTGCCGCGGCAAGCGTCTGGCTGTTCGTCGATGGCGACGAGACCACGGTCACGGGCTTCGCGTTCACCGATCTCGCAGTAAATCGCCGGATCGTGACGCTCACCAGCTTTCGTGCTCAGTACGCCGTCGCCGTGTCGCTCGTTCGGAATTGGGTGCCGATCTTCGTCGGTGTCTCGGCGGCGCAAGGCGGGCTGGCGTCCGGTACCGTCGTCGTTGGTGCAGTCCTTGCGGCAGAGAAGTTGACGAATATGCTCTGTCAGCCCATTACGGGACGCTTCTCGGATCGACAGGGTCGGGCACTATTCGTCTTTCTCGGCGGTGGAGCGTACGGGCTGATTGCGCTCGCGTTCCCGTTCGCCCCGTCGTTCGATGGACTGCTTACGCTCTCCGTTCCGATGGCTGGGGAAATCACCAGCGCCGTCGTAGTGGCGCTGGTTCTCAACGCCCTTCTCGGGATCGCGGACGCGTTTCGGGAACCGGCGAGCATGGCGCTGTTCGCGGACGAGGGGAAAGGCGAGGGCATCACGAGTAGCTTCGGGGTCCGGTCACTCGTCTGGAAACCAGGGAGCGTCCTCGCTCCGTTGGTCGGTGGCTGGGTGATGGGCCAGTTCGGTATCGAGTGGGTGTTCTTTGCGGGTGGACTCGCCGCGCTGTCGGGCGTCGCGACGTTTCTCGGCATTCTGTCGTGGAATCACGGGTCGCGTGCACTCCATCGGTGGTAGCTACCCTGCTACGAGGAATGAGGTTCTGGACCCCGGTCCGATGAGACGTACTGTCGATACCTCCTCTCGTTAATTGTCGATTTCAAATCCGAGAAAATAATGAGTTATCCGTCTGGACTCTTACCGTGGACGTAGTCACCACGGAACAGCCATGGCAGGGAAATACGATCTGGTCATCGTCGGCGGTGGAATCAGTGGCGCGTCGCTGTTGTACACGACCGCGAAGTTCACGAATATCGACTCGATCGCGTTGATCGAGAAGGAGTCGGAGATTGCGGCGATCAACTCCCACCACACGAACAACTCCCAGACGCTCCATTTCGGCGATATCGAGACCAACTACACGCTCGAGAAGGCGAAAGAAGTGAAAGAGGGGGCGGAGCTGCTCGCGGGCTACCTGGAGGCCCACGACCCCGACGGCGAGATGCACGCCCGGCGGAGCAAGATGGTCCTCGCGGTCGGCGACGAAGAGGTGTCGGAACTCGAACGGCGGTACGACGAGGAGGGGTTCGGCGACCTCTTTCCCAAACTGCGGCCGATCGAACGCGAGGAGATCGCGGAAATCGAACCGAACGTCGTCGAGGGGCGCGATCCAGATGTCGATCTCCTCGCACTCCAGACGCCGGACGGCTACGTCGTCGACTACGGTCGGACCACGAGATCGTTCGTCGACCGTGCCTCCGAAGAACCCCACGTCGACGTCTACACCGGCACGGAAGTCACGGACGTTACGCCGACGCTCGATGGCTACACCATCGACACGACGGACGGCCGTTTCGACTGTGAGGCGGCCGTCGTCGCCGCCGGTTCCCACAGCCTCCAGATCGCGAAAGAGCTCGGCTACGGGGGGGACAAGGTGTTGCTCCCCGTTGCTGGGAGCTTCTTCCTCGCCGACGACCTCCTGAACGGGAAGGTGTACACCCTGCAGATGAAGAAACTGCCCTTCGCTGCGGTTCACGGCGACGCGGACGTCCACGATCCGAGCGTGACGCGATTCGGACCGACCGCGAAGCTCGTTCCGACGCTCGAACGCGGTCGGTTCTCGACGGTGTCGGACTTCCTCGACGTATTCGGACTGAACGCGGCGGCGGCGCTCAGCTACGCCAACATCCTCTCTGATCGAGTACTCCTTCCCTACGTCCTGCGAAATCTCGTGTACGACCTTCCGGAGGTCGGTCCGCGCCAGTTCCTCCCGCACGTCCAGAAGGTCGTGCCGAACGTCGACCTCGAGGATCTCGAACGGGCGACCGGCTACGGTGGCGTTCGACCACAGATCGTCGACACGAGCCAGAAATCTCTCGACATGGGCGAGGCGAAGATCGTCGGCGACGACATCATCTTCAACATCACACCGTCGCCGGGTGCCTCGACCTGCCTGAAAAATGCCATGCGAGACACGCGGATGCTACTCGAGTTCCTCGACGGCGACTACGCGTTCGACGAGACGGCCTTCCGTGCCGATACGATCGACAACTTCCCACGCGGTGACGCTGCTGATAGCCTCGCCGGGGACGACACTGTGGACGGAGTCCCTGCGATGGACGATTGACTCGGCGTCCCGATCGGAGCAATAGATCGTACGAGCGCGTGATCACGTGGCCGAGGGGTCGATCACTCCGTCCAGCGAAGTTCGTACTCGAGTTCGTATCGTTGCTCGCCCGTTTCCGAGTCTGTCAGTCGCTCTAGCTCCACTTCGAGCGTCGGCTCGTCCGGAATCGATACCGACTGCTCCTGTGTCGCGCTCGTTAGCTCCACCGTTCCGGACTCGATCTGTTCCGCGGCCGCGGTGAGCGTCTGTGCGATCTCCGATCGGGTGTGTACGTCTTCGGTCTTGAAGAGTTGTTCTTCAGGCATCATTTCAACTCGTGTTCCCTGACCGGAAATAGCACATTCGGCATTCTCGTTTGTTGGGAATCCGAGACGGCACGCCGTCCACTGCAACGCTCTGAAACGGGTCACGGACTTCTTTGGGGTCCGTTCCCTGATCGTCTCGCATGGTCGAGGTTCGCGCCCTGACTACAGACGCAGTCGTCGAACTCGACGGAGATGTTCTCCTCCTCGAACGAAATCATCCCCCGTTCGAAGGATCGTGGGTGCTACCCGGTGGGCTCGTCGAGCGGAACGAAACCGCGCGAGAAGCGTGTGCCCGTGAAACGAAAGAGGAGGTCGGCCTCGATGTCTCGATCGGAGCGTTCGTCGGTCTCTACGACGATCCCGACCGAGACGAACGCGGGAACGTGAGTGTTGCCTATCGCTGTACACCTCTCGGTGAGCAAACACCGACACCTCGCGAGGAGGCCTCCAGAGTCGAGACGTTCGATCCCGAAAATCTCCCCGAGATGGGCTTCGATCATGAACGGATCGTCACCGACGCGCTGTGTGAGAGGGAGCATCGGTTCTGTTGACAGCTCGTTAAGATAGCGCTGAATACACAGCGCGTATGCAGCACGCCGTACACCGAGAACCGAAGCTGTCTGATACTGTCGGCTGTACGTCAATTAAGATATTCGCCATCCCTGAATGGTGAATGTCTTGAAACAGTTACAGCCGACAGTATGAGTCGGCCAGTACAGTCAGCATGAGCAGTTGCCTGAAATCCACGGCGGATCGGAAGTTAACATATATATTCGACACCCGTGTATTCTTTTTTATATGCGATTCTGTGACGAGTGTGGTTCGATGATGCACACGGAGGGCGATACGTGGGTGTGCCGCTCCTGTGAGAACGAGGAGCCACGGAACTCGCGAGCAGAAGCGGCGATGACGACTCAGGATGGTCAGCGGGACGACGGGGCACCCGACGTGGCCGACGCGACTCAGGACTCCACCGAGACGATGCAGGAGCCTTGTCCGGCCGAGGACTGCGACAGCGACCGGGCCTCCTACGAGATGCTGCCGAAGCCGGGCGGCTCCTACGAGGTTCGGCTGTTCACCTGCATCGAGTGCGGCCACAAGTGGCGCGAGTCCTGACGACGCATCTCGCGAACCCCACCGTGCTGCATGAACCCTCTCTATTCAGCACGCCATTTGTATCAATCGCTGAGGATTTCAACAGAGCCGGAGTATCGTAACTTTCGATAGATTCTCGCCGGACAGTCCCGGCGAGAGCCTCCAGAGGCGTAGAACGACAGTAGCGTTTGGAGCTGGTTGCACAGCCGATCATAAGGGGTCTTGTGATCAGCTTTGCAATAACTTACAAACGCTACTGTAATCGGATTTGACAGCGAACTGTCCGTCGAAGCGGTTTGGGAGGGCGTCGAAGACGCCGTGCGGTCGGCGGGTGCGTGATTTCGAAGTAAAGTGACGGTGTGTGCGTCTTACTCTTCCTCAGCGCCGTCCTTGATGTCTGCGAGTTGATCCATGAGCTCATCGGTGGAGGCGTCCGTCTCGAACGTAATCTTGCCCTCGTGATCGTTCTCGTGGACGCTTACGCCTTCACTGTCGTCGTCATCAGCGTTAACTTCCTGGTTCTGCTGTTCGGATTCGTCATAGCTCCCAAAACCCATACGTGATCATACAGCTGTCCTGGACTAAAAGCAACCGATGTGATCTTTTGGAAATCAATACCGCGAATTCTCATGCCAACTTAGATGTGGCAGAGACTCACAGGTCAACAGACATGCCTGTTAACTACGTACAGTGTCCCCAGTGTGGCTGGACGGGGCAAGACGCGGACTTCGAGGAAGACGAAAACGAGCGGACGTGTCCCGTCTGTCAATATACGATAGAGCGCGCGTGACGCGGGTAGCCTGCGACCCGAATCTCTATATCCGCCGATTAGTCAGCAGTACACAAGATGCCGACCTGCGAGAACTGCGGTTCGTTCGTGACGGATGCCTACGTGCGTGTCTTTGCGCCCGACGGAATGGAGACTGTTCGAGTGTGTCCCAGTTGCGAAGACAAAGTCCGCGACGGGGCTGACGTTCGCACAGCCCGTGCAACGCGACAGCAGTAATTCCGATTTCGCTCTTTTCGGTCGGGACGAACTCAATCGGGAGGAGACGAGTAACGGTCCGATCGATGGCGTGATACCTACCTCGATTCCATCAATCTCGAAGTTGCTTTCAGCCTCGACATCCGAATCAGACCATGGACGTCACCTTTCTCGGAACGAGCGGGGCGGTTCCGACGACACAGCGGAACCCGAGTTCGATTTTCCTCCGCCGGGAAGGGGACCGATTTCTCTTCGACGTTGGAGAGGGAACACAGCGACAGATGATGCACTTCTCGACCGGATTCGACCTCTCCGCCATCTTTCTCACGCATCTCCACGGTGATCACGTCCTCGGTCTGCCCGGTCTTCTGCAGACGTTAGAGTTCAACGACCGAACTGCACCGCTCGATATCTACACGCCTGCAGGCACGACTGCGGACGTCGATAACCTCCTCGACGCGACGGGGACGACGCCGAATTTTCGCGTCGCGATACACGACGCTCCCTCTGGCGAATCGATCATCGAACACGACGAGTATGCGATCCGAACCTTCGAAACGGATCATCGAACGCGCTCCGTCGGATACGCCCTCGTCGAAGACGAGCGCAACGGTCGGTTCGATCGGGAACGAGCCGAAGAGCTAGGCGTTCCGGTCGGCCCCAAGTTCCAACAGCTTCACGAAGGATCTCCGGTCGAACTCGACGACGGAACTGTCGTTCAGCCCGAAGCGGTGGTTGGTGACCCACGGCCCGGTCGTCGCGTCGTCTACACTGGTGATACCCGTCCGACGGACACCGTCGTTGCAGCTGCCTCGGATGCCGATTTACTCATCCACGATGCGATGTTCGCCGACGACCGGCGTGATCGGGCGGAGCAAACGGGACACTCGACGGCCCGGCAAGCCGCGACTGTCGCCGCTCGTGCCGATGCGAAACGGCTGGCCCTGACACACGTCTCCTCGCGATACGCGACCGACGCGACACCGCTCGAAAGCGAAGCCGTCGAGACGTTTGGCGACGATGCGTTTCTTGCCGAAGACGGGGATTCGATCGAGATTCCCTATCCCGACGGCGAGTAGGGGGGTCCGGAGAGCGTACACGAGTCTTCGAAGGAGTTGTATAGGAGACCACGCTACGAGTGGAGGTGACGGGGGATCGTTCATCAGGAGCCGATGGTGACGAATCCTGGGAAGTAGCGGAAGTCACGCGACGAGCCGTTTGGACTCTGAGATGACTGAGTGTGAGCAGTGTAGCTCGACCGTCGATCTTTCAACGACCCACTACTGTGTGACGCTTGAGTCCACCTGCTCGTCGCCGACGGAGACAGGCGAAGTCGTGTTTTGTTCTCGTGGCTGTGTCGCGGAGTGGCGCTGATCGTCGAGTGGATTTTACTGTCCAGTCCACGTTTCTCCGCGCATGGAGTTCACCGTCATTCAAGGCGATATCGCGGCCAAGAGTGCGGATGCACTGGTGAACGCCGCCGGGACGAGCCTGCAGATGGGTAGCGGTGTCGCCGGCGCGCTCCGACGTGGTGCGAACGGACCGATCAACGAGGAGGCCGTCTCGAAGGGTCCGGTCGACCTCGGTGGCGTGGCCGTTACCGACGCATACGACCTCGACGCCGACTACGTGATCCACGCCGCGGCGATGCCCCACTACGGCGACGGTCGAGCGACCTCGGAGAGTATTCACGAAGCCACTCGAAATACGCTCGAAAAGGCCGACGAACTCGGCTGTATGTCACTCGTCATTCCGATTCTGGGAACGGGTGCTGCTGGCTTCGACTTCGAGACGGGTGCACAACTAGTCTGTGAAGAAATCTGGTCGTACGAGCCCACGACGCTCACCGATGTTCGTGTGATCGCGTACTCGGAGCCAGAACATCGGACCGTCATCGACATCGCGGAGCGACTCCAGTCGTCGTGAATGTCCTTCAGCGGACTCGATTCTTGTTCGGCCTCCCATCGAATTCGGTATCGAATTCGATAGAACGGGGAGTCCCAACTAGAGATCGAGGTCGCACTCTCCGGGCCTATCGATAACGAGATTCTGGGTCTAGCTAGGAACGACCCAAAATATCCTGCACCGTTATAGCAAGAGCGCGAGTAGGGACATATATGCAATCTCGTGTTCCAGCTATTGCGAGAGAAGAAATCGAGGATTCGGATGACGAGACGTCTGAGGAGTCCACCGCTTCGGATCGTTCCTCTGACGACGAGAAATCCCTCGATGAGATTATCGACGCGTACGCAGAGTGAGTTCATTCAGAATGATCGATGAACGTGGAGAACCGTCGGAAAACACCTCCCAACTACAGGAAGCGATAGATACGATCGCTCAGTCATTCGATCACCCAGACACAATCTCTATCACCTATACGTCCGAAGACGGGCGGAAGCGGACGACGATCGAGGTAGCTACGGAGGGCCATGCAGTCACCTACGAGTTAGGATACGATGGACGAGACGACGACGCGGAACCCGAACTCAAAGTGATCGACGACGATGAACTATCAGCGAAATCGACGAAGTAACTGTCTAACCGACGGGAAGCCCCGATTCCCTCTGAATGCCTGAATCGTCTCACGTATCGCGTCTATATTGGGGTCCGCGGACGAAATCGACCCCGCTCGTAACCGCTGCGAGAGCGTCTCGACAAACGACTCCGCGCCCTCAGCGGCCTCTTCTACCGTGTCGTACTCGTCGACGGGGTAGTCGTGTCGAACGTGCGTCGACGCTGGATCGATCGTCGATAGCCGTAGTGTGAATTCCCCGGTGTCTGTCCTCGGTGTTACCGAGACGATAAATGTCGTTTCATCAGCTGTTTCGTGCTGATACTCCACTACTGCGGCGCCATGCCGTGTTTCATCGTGCCGTTCGGTCCACTCCGGTGGAAGGCCACTGTCGCCCTTAGTCACCCGTCTCACCGCCGGGAGCGAATTTGCCGTGACGACTTCCAGTCGGCTGATAGTCGAAGGCGAGGCGGTCCGGAGAGGGCTGGGTAACCCAGAGCACGCCGTCGACCAGATCTGCAATCGCCGTCATCGTCGCTTCATCGTGAGCGGTGTAGTCGATCCCGAGGAGGGCGAGTCCGGTCTCCGAGCGAAGGCCAGTGATTCGGTCGAGCACCGTACTCAGATGATCGACGGACGATGCTGCGAGAATCGGTGTGAGAGAGCGGACGACGAGGTGACGCGCCCCTCTCGTCGGCGGTGTCGTATCGACGAGATTCGAGAGGGCCATCACCAGCCGTTCGAGGTCACTCGCCGAGGGCGTGAAAACGACCGGAATCTCGTCGTAGACCGCCGAGACGGACTGCTGTACGGAGACCGTGTCGACGATCCGGAGCGACGGTCGCTCCGAATCGACACCGAGGGAGTCATAGATCTCGATGGTCCGGTCGGCACTCTCCGTCGTCGTGACGACGAAGGCCGTATCCTCCGCCGTCCCCTGCGCACAGAGGATACGGAGATTCACGGCGTACTGGGATGGATCACCGGCACTGGCGACGAGGACCGTCGATCCACCACTGAGGCTCTCCGGAAGCGGATCGACCTGCACGGCCTCTCTGTCGACGACACTGTCGGCGTTTTCGCCCATCAGTCAGCTCTCCCCACGCGGACGAGGATTGCTCGCCGATTCCGTAAGCTGGGATACTGTCTGCTCCGGGTAGTATCGGGCCTCACAGGCTGGACAGTGAGCGATCCGAACCGGTCCTTGCCAGTTTGTCGAGACTGGAAGGTCCCGTACGTGTACTGTCTGTTCAACGAGTTCCGTGCCACAGTCCGCGCAGGGGATGTCTGTTTCGTTCATGGATGGTGTCGTGGGTCGTACCCGGTCCCGTCGGTGAGACCCAAGGCCACCGCCGACGGTCGGCATCCGGCACGGCGCATCTCAGAGCAGTGCCATCGATGGACGCCCCCGCAGTGGCGGCGAACCGATGGGCGAGCGAAGAAAGGACGGGACGGAGCCCTTAGTACGAACAGAATTGCCCCGTCTGGAGTAAATAGGTTTCGCATGATCTGCCCCAAGGAGTGACCAATCGACCGTGGGACGCTCGATCCCCTCGTGCCTAATACACGGGTACCTCAATCGAATCGGAACGTTTCCATATTTTTCGGCGCGTACGTTCGGACGTCGAATTTCTGGTACAGGCCGGACGAGAGCTGGTCCGTCGACGATTCGTCTCCGTGAACACAGAGGATCTCTTCCGGCCGGGGATGCATCGTTTCCACGAACTTCTCGAGTCCATTCCGATCCGCGTGCCCCGAAAAACCGCTGACGGATTCCACGTCGAAGCGTAGCGTCAGCTGTTCGCTGCGACTCCCCAGATCGCTAAACGGAATCTCCCGACGGCCACTCTGAATCCGCCGTCCGAGTGTCCCCTGAGCCTGGTAGCCGACGAAGACGAGCGTGTTCTTTGGGTCACCCCCAAGCAGTTCCAACCACGACATTATCGGGCCGCCCGTCACCATCCCGGACGTTGAGAGGATGATACAGGGCTCGCCGCCGGCGATGTCCTCTCGCATCTCCTGGCCGCCGTCGACCTGCTGGAATTGGTCCGCGAGGAACGGGTTTTCGTCGTCGTGCAGAATGCGCTGTCGCAGTCCGTCTCGGAGGAACTCGGGATAGGCCGTATGAATCGCCGTCGCCTCCCGAATCATGCCGTCAAGATAGATCGGCATCGTGGGGAGCCTCCCCTCTCGCATCGCTTCCTCGAGGACGAGCATGAGTTCCTGCGATCGACCGACGGCGAACGCTGGTATGACGACTTTGCCGTCCTGCTCGTACGTGTCGTTGATCAACTGGATGAGCTTGCGCTCGCTGTCTTCCTGGTCGGTTTGGTAGTCGTTGCGTCGTCCGTAGGTCGACTCCATGATGAGCGTCTCGACCCGCGGGAAGTCGTTCGACGCCCCGTTGAACAGTCGAGTGTCCGTGTAGTGGACGTCGCCCGAGAAGACGACGTTGTGGAAGCCCTCACCGACGTGGAAGTGTGCGACGGCGCTTCCGAGGATGTGGCCGGCGTTGTGGAACGTGAGTTTGATGTCCGGCGCGATGTCGGTGACGTTGCCGTAGTCGACCGTGATCGTGTGCTTGAGTTCCTTGCGAACCATCGCGCTCTCGTACGGCGGCGTGCGTCCTTCCTTGGCTGCAACGTCGAGATAGTCGAGTTGGAGCAGGCCCATCAGGTCACGAGTAGCTTGGGTCGTGTACACGGGCCCGTCGTATCCGTACTTGAAGAGGAGCGGGAGCAAGGCGCTGTGGTCGAGATGGGCGTGAGTCAGGACGACTGCGTCGAGGTCTGGGATCGGATTGGCCTCCGGAATCTGGAGGTACGGAACCTCTCCTTCCGCTCCGGGTTTGTCACCACAGTCGATGAGAATCCGCGTTTCGGGGGTACTGAGGATGAAACTCGCTCGGCCAACCTCACGACAGCAGCCGAGTGTCGTGACGCGAACCCACTCGGTGTCGTGTGTCGGTTCGCGGTGGATTTGATCGCCGACGCGTTCGAGAAACTCACGACGCTCGTCGCGCTCCTGTATCAGGAAGTTCCGGACGTTATCGACCGTCGACGACTCCATCGGCGGCGTGCGGAGGACTTCGAGAGTCCATCCGACTTTCTGCGTGATCTCTCGAAGCGTGCTCGCACGACGGCCGATGACGAGTCCGGGTTTTTCCGCCTCGATCAGGACCTCGCCCGTCGTCGGATAGAACTGCAGGTTCGTGATGCCCGCATCCTCCGGGATGAGATCTAGAATTTGGGGCTTTGCTTCGGCCGGACTCGCCTGCGTTCCCGCGGCCGGTCGGACGGTAATTCGCTTTCGAACGGTGCTCGCCAACGTCCCAATCAATCCCTCCCGCTCGGCGAACTTTCGGGGTGTTTCGGTATAGATGACGAGTTCTGGCCCTTCGTACGTTACTCGTGAGACGTTCAGGTCGTCGGGAATCTCTGCCTCTACCTGAGCGCGAACGGTATCCAACGGGCTGTCGTCGTCAGAACTCATATTTTGGCGAGGGTACGAACGGTGAACGGGATACTGTGCGACGGATACGGCCGTCTCCCAACCGGGATGGCGGTCGACGGGTGGACTCCATGACCATATATTTTCGAGTGACGGGAGACATGCACGCTGACCGGTACTCCTCCGATACGTTTGCGGTGCCGAGATAGGGGAAACCGATACAGCGCACTCTCCAGCGTGCGAACGGATGAAATCGTTCGATTGAGACTACCCGAGGGGCAGTATAAACCTTTTCCGACCCCTCTCTCGGGGCGCCAGATCAGCTGTCGGGAGCAGAAATCCCAACGATTAAGCGCTCCAAAGATATACGAGAAGGTGTCACAACCTTTCGGAGCCGCAAGAGTGTGCCGAGATTCGGGGATATCGCCCGATGAGGCCATCGCGGCTGAGGGCACGCACAGACCGCCACCGGTGATTCGATCCGCAGGCACACCGTGGGCCCCACGGACGCCATACGTGGGAACGACCAGCTTGGAGGTCCACCGGGAGTTGCTCCCCGGCCCGGACCTGCTTTTGCTCTTTCAGCTATCAGAATTGGCTAATAACTTCTCGCGGGCCGAAATGACGTTTGAATCGAATACCTTTGTGTGATGAGTTCATGCTCTGTGTTTCGAATGAAGAATCGAGGCGGACCTGAGTAGGTCCTCGTACGTCTGCACCAGTCGGTCGAAGCCGGGCATTACCTTCGGAACCGAGTCGTATCGGTGCATCGTAGTTACGGGAAGCACCCCCTTGGTAATTTCGAGAACACTGACAAAATCGGTTGGTTAGGAGTACTCGACTACCGGTCTCTATTGGACGACACGGAGAAAGTCCTTAATAAGCCGTTCCATCTAGTTGGTCATCTTCTCGAATACTTCGACGTGTTTCTCATCGCCAGTCCGCTTGTACTAATCTAGGTGGTCACAGAGGATGTTGAACGGGTTCGGAAGTCATATTGAGATGTTGATGAGTTCCTTCAGCCGGTGAGCGAGGAAGGATGAGTCCATCGATTACAGCCCATCGACAGAGCGGCGTTTTTGAGCGAGTCGTGTTCAGTGTCTCGTAGTGGCTGCAACTCGTGAGTCTCGCAGAACCGTCTTTCGACGGATCGCCGACCGACCACACGCTGATTGGCCAGTGTACGATTCGACGCCGCTGTACGAGCGAAGCTCGCTAGATGGGCTGGAATCGGATATCAGAATTGTCTCGCAGACCTGGTTCAGACACGACAGCCACGGGTCGGTCAAGAACTTCGTCCGGCTACTCCCGCTAGCGTATTTCCGATTCGACACGCACGACCGGTACGCAGAGTCAACTCGCTACGGGATGGATACCCTCTTTCGCGTCTTCATCTTGAAAGAATGCCACGGGTGGGACCACGAGACAGCGCTGATCGAGTATCTTGAGTGTCGCCCGGTACTCTGCGAGCAGTTAGGCTTAGAAAGTGTCCCGAACCAGTCGACGCTGTGGCGCAGTTGGCACGAACGGTTCACTGCCGAGCTTCGCAGTACAGTCGAGACAGCTGCGCGGACCATCCTCATCAAAGCCCAGGACGCGGGTGTTGCCGTCCCACGCGAACCAGAACAGCGTCTTCCATCCTACGGTGACGAAGAGAACGAATCGGACCCACACGATCAAGCTGTCCTTGATGAAGCGGCAACGATTACGGGGCACGTCAGTCGCGTTGTCTTCCCGGCATTCTCACTGGATCGAGGTGAGGGCTGTGAGATTCACGAGAACGCCTACTGGGACCTGCAGACGTATCTCGGACTTCGTGAGCGCCTCGCGGCCAACGAGGGCGCTCGGAGCTTCACCTACGAGTCAACTCGTGAGCGGACACCGTTAGGGCACGCCCATCGCGAGCAAGTTCGTGACCTCTCAATTGCGGAGATCCGAGAGATGTACCGACAGGCCATCGGAAGGCTTCTGAACGAAGTTTCGGAGACAAAGCAGTTCTTCCGAGCTGGGATTGTTGCAATCGACATTACCGAAGCTGATCCCTTCACTGGTGATAGGACTGGGCACGAAGACGAGATTATCGGCACGAAGGAGAAGACCGACGAGTATGCCTACCAGTGGGCGACGGTCCAGTTGGTCGGCAATGCCGTCCCTATCGTGCTGGACGCGCGCCCCGTCCGAAAGGGGGAGACTCGACTGGAAATCGTCGAAGACTTGCTCAATTCGGTTGAAGAGCTCGTCCACGTCGATAATGTCCTGATGGATCGAGAGTTCGATAGCCAGCACGTTCTGGAGATGATCAGCCAGCGCGGGCTCTCCTACGTCGTTCCCAAGCGAATGCAGACCAGCGAGAAGGCTCAGGCGAAGCGATTGCTCCAGCGTGACCAGGAGCGGTATGAAACCGACCGGAAGCTCCACCTCGGCAAGAACCAGTGGCACGAGACGACGCTGATCTATCGTCGAAAAGAAGACTCAGAGCACGACGATCACCGGCAATACTCGGTGTTCCTGACGAATTGCGGGAGTGGTCACCTCACGGAGTACGGCTACCGATGGGAAATCGAGAGCGGCTACAGATCGATCAAGCGATTCATGGCTGCCACGACATCGAAGGATTTCGGGCTCCGATTCTTCTACTTCGCATTCGCCTGCCTGCTGTACTCGATCTGGCGAGCAGTCGATTTGCTCGTTCAGGTCGAGTTGACCGGCGATTATGAGCACTCACCGGTGATTACAGCGGACAACACGCTGACGCTGCTGAAGAAGGAAACTGGAATCGGGTAGTGAGGAACTCTATTCGGGTTAGCGTGCCGCTGAGTGGCTACGCTGCTGGAAGTCTCGAAAATTTGCCCATATGATTGAGTGTGTGACAGGAATAGCCGCCTGGAAAGCCATCTGGAGCAGTTTCCGCTGGCCGAATCGGTCAAATTCACGCATCACAGCCCCGCTAAACCCGCCGTAGTCTCAACTTCCCGACAGAAACAGAAGTTGAGACTGGTTTTCTCAATGCATATGGCTCGTCTTTCGGTACGTCCACGGATTAGTGAGGCGGGGAAAGACTTACCTATGAATAAAACCAATACTATGAATAATGAGTAAGTCAGAACGCTTGGATAACTCTGAGAAGGAAGTCGTTGCTGTCACCAAGCACGGTCAGGCGACCATTCCGAAGCGGTTCCGCGAGAAGCTCGGGATCGAGGCTCCCGGAAAGGTGCTGTTCCGGGAGACCGAGGGCGGCGAGGTGATCGTCGAACACGTCCGCTCGCCGAGTGAGATGCGCGGCTTTGCCGCCCGCAGCGAAGCGTCCACCGACAGGCCCGCGACCGAGATCCTCCAAGAGAAGCGCGAACAGGATCGAGAGGAACGTGACGCGCAGTTCCCCTCGGAGGAGTGACGGTGGTCCCTGACAGCGTCGTCTTTGACGCTGAGCCGCTGATCGCACACGCTGATGATGAACCCGGGAGCGACGTGGTTGAGGAGTATCTCGACGCAGTCGCCGTCGAGGACACCGCCGGCTACGCCAGCTGCGTGAACCTCGCCGAAATCCGCTATACTATCGCCCGGAAGTACGACCGGACCACCGCTGACGAGTATCTCGACTGGCTCACCGATCTCGGAATCGAGACCATGGCGGTCGGTGACTCCTGGCAGGAGGCCTCAGAGTACATCCTTCGGTACAACCCGGCGCTCGGTGACTCCTTTGCACTGGCGACCGCTGAAGAGGTCGAGGCGACGCTCCTGGTCGGCGGTGACGACGACTATGACGAAGTCTCCGAAGTCCCATTAGAGCGGTTCCGTGACGGCTCCGCATAGATGACTGAAGACGTCGATCCTGAGGCTCCCCGACCCCACCAGAAACAGAAGATGAGACTGACTTTCTCAGTGAATATGGCAGTCTGACGTAGTTCATAAATAGTATGAAGATGTAGTCTGGGATAGAACGATGGCTCGAATCACCGGCTCCTACCCAGATGATCTCGACCTCCTCATTGAGGGCGCTGTCGAGGCTGGTGTGTTTAGTGGCAAAAGCGATGCGTTGCGAGAGTTCGTGCGTGAATACTTCGAGGACCACGAAAGCGAGCGCGTTGCAGCTGCGGTCGCCCTCTACGAACGCGAGCGGATCACACTCGGTGATGCTGCGAGACTCGCTGATGTCGATCGGTGGACGATGCGGGATCTCCTCCGTGAGCACGGTGTTGAGCTCCGCCTCGGACTCGTTGACGAAGACGACGCAGCCTACGAAGTAGAGGCAGCGAGCGAACTCGACTTCGGTGATGAGGACTCGTCTGATGAGGAGCCACGTGCTAAATGACAGATGACGATTCCAGCGAACCGGAGCGTCCTGAACACGACTGTCCTCTCGAATTTCGCCTATATCGACCAGCTGTGGGTTGTTGCTGACCTCTCTGGAATCTGTACGGTACCGGTCGTCCGTGAGGAGCTTGAACACGGCGTTGATGACCATCCATATCTTCAGTCGGCACTCGATACACTCGACGACGAGATTCCCGTCGCGACGATTTCGGACACCGTCGCAAACAGAGAGGCGGTTGTCAGTGACCATCTCGATCCTGGTGAAGCACAGGCATTTGCTTTGGTAGATGCTGCGGACGGTCGTCTACTGACCGACGACGGGGATGCCCGATCGTTTGCGAAAGATCGAGGCGTGACCGTTGTCGGGTCGGTCGGGGTGCTGTTGGCTGCGATCGATGCTGGAAAGATTGATGAGCCAACTGCCGATGAGTGGCTGTCGACATGGATCGATGAAATGGGGTACTACGTGCCATACCAGTCGATTTCGGAATATCGGTGAGATACGCATACCGCTCCCTCCATAGCGGATGCCGTCTTAATGCATGGACGACAGGGCGTGCCTGAGTACTGGCCATCCCTCCTATTGTGACATCACGAGTTCGAACCGCGCCCCGCCCTCAGACCCGTCTGTCATAGACACCGTCCACCCGTGAGCTTCTACGATCCGCTTCACGATGGTTAGTCCGAATCCGGTGCCGCCACTCGTCGAGGAATGGCCCGGTTCGAAAATCTCCTCGCGCCGATCTGCGGGGATCCCAGACCCATCGTCTTCGACGTAGATAGTGTCCTCATCGACACGTCCGACACGAACGGTCACGTCCGTGCCACCGTGTTCGATAGCGTTTCGGAACAGATTCTCGAACACGTGCCGTAATCGGTCGCGATCGCCCTGGAAGGTCATCTTATCAGTTATTTCGAGGGTCGCCGCGTCTGTGTCTACCGTTCCCCAGCACTTCCCGACGAGATCGGTCAGACTGACCGACTCCGTTTCGTCTATCGTCTCGCCCTGCCGAGCGAGCGTCAACGTGTCCGCGATGATCGCCTCCATCCGGTCGAGCGCCCGCAGGAGTGGATCGAGGTGTTCGCTCTCCGTTTGTTCGTCGAGGATTGTTGCGCGGCCCTGTGCGACGTTGAGCGGATTGCGCAGGTCGTGGGAGATAACACTCGCAAACTCGTCGAGACGCTCTTTTTGACGGCGAAGCTGTCGTTCCCGTTCGACGCGGTCGGTGACGTTCCGGGTGATTCCCACGAGACGGGTTACGTCGCCGTCAGTGAGTACCGGCGCGAGATTCGTCTGCCAGATGCGTGCCTCCTCATCGATTTCTAACTCTTCCTGATACGAGATCGGCTCACGAGCCTTGACACACCGGTGATAGTTCGCTTCGAGTTCGGCTCCCGCTTGCTCACCAAATACATCGGGAGGTGTTTCTCCCCGCACCTCTTCGGTCGTGAGACCGGTTTGTTGCTCGTATGCCGGACTGAGACGGTCGAACTCGAACGTAATGTCGTCGTCTGAAACGTTGACATCAACGAAGAAAATCGCATCCTCTGCATTGTTGAGGAGGGCCTCGTACTCTTCAGCCAGTTTGCGGAGTTCGCGTTCCTGTTCTTTCCGCTCAGTAATCTCCCGGCTGTTGAGTAGAATACCGTCGATGACATCGTCTTCGAGTCGATTCCGCATCGTAGCCTCGATCCAGCACCACGACCCGTCGGCGTGTTTGAATCGGACTTCGACGGTCCGGGGTTCGTCCGGGGTCTCAAGAACAGCTTCGACCGCCTCGGCGTTTTTCTCCCGGTCGTCGGGATGGACGTATTCGTAGCCAGAGTTCCCGGCTAATTCCTCGGGATCGTAGCCGAGCACTCGGGTGACCGCGGGGCTCACGTATGTCATCGTTCCGTCAGTGTCGATGATCGTGGCGACGTCGCTCGACTCTTCGACGAGCATCCGATACCGATCCGCCTGATTCTCGATCCGTGTGTCCGAAGTCTCAGTGTCTTCCATTGGTCAGTGGTGTTCGACGGGTGTTCCCCGAACGGATGAGTCGGCAGACACCCGGGGAAGGCTCAATACGACGCCTGTTCCACGCGGTGAGTTATCCACGAATGTGACTTCGCCACCGTACAGCGAGACAGTCCAGTAGACGATCCAGAGCCCGAGTCCGATGCCGTGCTGGAGCGGCGTTTCCTCGCCCTGTTTGATCGTCTCCAGTTCTTGATCCGGAATGCCCGGTCCGTCATCCACAATTTCGATGTCGATCCACCGTTCAGACTGCTTTTCCCTGGACGGTCTGGTGGTGACCGTCACCTCGGGTTCGGGTTGGTCGTTGTGGACGACAGCATTATCCAGCAGTTCCTTCACTGCCAGCTTCAACCGGCTATCTGCTCGAACGTAGAGTGGGTCAGAACCATCAAGATCGAATGAAGCGGTCGAATACTCTTCAGAAACGGTGGTGGCGATATCGCTAACTAACTCCGTCACATTGGTAGCAGTCTCAGCTGATACTTCTTTTTCGAACAATGAGCGCACAGTTTCGGCTTTGTCACCCAGCGACTCCATGGCATCCGATCGTCTTTCGATCGCCCGCACGTGCGCCTGCGATTCGTCATCGCCCAGCGATTCGCGGAGTAGTTCGGCCCGGCCCTGAATCACGTTCATCCCGTTCTTGAGGTTGTGGCGCAAGACGCGATTGAGCACGTCGAGTTGCTGTTTGCGCAACCGACGATTCGTCACGTCGGACTCGATCGTGACGAAGTGCGTGATCTCTCCGTCGTCGTTCGCTATGGGCGAGATCGTCTGGTCGACGTGATACAGCTCCCCGTTTTTGCGCTGATTGATGAGACTTGCATTCCACTGCTCGCCCGAAAGGATCGTCTGCCACATCCGATCGTAGAACTCCTCGTCCTGTTTGCCTGATTTGATGATGCGGGGGGTTCGACCGACGGCTTCCTCACGAGTATAGCCGGTTCGGGCTTCGAATTTCGGATTCACGTACTCGATAGTTCCTTCCCTGTCAGTGATGAAGACCGCATGTCCTGCGTTCTCGACGGCTTTTTTGAACAGCTGTAAGTCCATTTCGCGCTCTTTGCGCTCGGAGACGTCCTCCTGGAACCCGACGTAGTTCTCGACGGTTCCGGCGTCGTCTCTCACCGGCGCGATACTGACGCGGTTCCAGAACTGACTGCCGTCCTTCCGGTAGTTCCGGAGTTCCACGGACACCGGTTCGTCCTTCTCAACTGCCGTGCGCATTTCGGCGACGGGTTCCTCTCGAGTCGCCTCACCCTGGAGAAACCGACAGTTGCGCCCGAGCGATTCCGATTCAGAATACCCCGTCAGCGCTTCGAATCCCTCGTTTACGTAGATCATCGGGTTATCTTCTTGATCGGGATCAGTAATGGTGATCCCGACGGGCGCTTTGTCCATCGCCTGGGACTTCAGTTCGAGCTCTCGTGCGTACGCTTTCCGGTCTGTCACGTCGCGTGCAGAGAGGATTACCGGTGACTGGTCGGAATCCTCGAGCGTCGCGGCCGACACCTCCAACTGTCGCGTTTCTCCTTCCTTCGTCTGACACGTGAGGTCGTCGGTCGATCCCTGCCCCGCCTCCTGTACCTGCTGGAGAAAGGACCGAAACCGCTCTCGATCGTCGGCGTGGATCGTCTCAGTCGGGGATACAGAGAGCAATTCGTCGCGCGAATATCCCACGAGGTCACACGCTGCCGGATTACACTCGGTGATCTCGTCGCCAGATGGAGCAACAACGAAGATCGCGTCGTTCGTCGAATCGAACAGCCGCTGAAATCGAATCTGCACGTCCTCGTAGCGCGTGGACAACTCCACCGACTGCTCACGCCTCGCCAACAAATTCCCCACACGACGAAACAGGGTCGTCCGGTCGACGGGTGCAGCCACCACTTCGTCAATGAGCGGTGGGCCGTCGCCGTTCTGCTCTGACGGCAGCGGGACCGTTCCCCTTGACCCTTCCTGTTGGATCAACAGTACGGGCGTGAAGGTCGGATGGGCCTCTTTTTTGTGCTCGCGTAACGCCTCGCGGTACGTCGGTACCATCTGTTCACCAACGAGATAACAATCGACGGGCTGGAGGGTGTCATCGACGATGACGTCGTATCGGTCGTCGAGGAATTCTTCGAGCGCTTCCCGGTCGTTGTCCCCGTGAATAAAGAGTTGTACCGTGTGTCGCTCACTCACTTCGCGACTCGACCGGTCGGTCATGATTGGTCGGTTGTCTGGTGGTACTCGTCTGGAATGCGATGCGTTGAACTACCCTGCATGATCCCCCGAACGGTATCGAACGGTCCTTCGATAACCAGCCCCTCGCCGGACTCGATAGCAAACCGCTGGAACCGGCTGTCGAAATCCCCGAGCCGTTTTTTTACAACGCCGATCGCTCGGTCCAGTTCGCCGTCGACCTCCACATAAGTGAGAAACACGATGTTGTCCGCGATGTAGCTGGTGTTCGTACTCGTGGCTTCCGGGATGCCGGTGAGACGGTCCGCCTCGTCCGTGACGATGACCGCGATACCGCGATTTTTGAGTATCCGGGTGAGACCGTGCAGCCGGCGAACGAGTCGCTGATCGCTGCCCTGGAGTGAGATCTTGTAGCCCGAGAGCCCGTCGATGAACACCGCGTCCGGTGCGTGCTCGTCGACCTGGTCGAGGACGTGCTGATCGAACTCCTCGGCGGAACGCACGAGCGGTTCGGTCTCTGTCAGCCCCAGTGATCCCTGCGTCCGCATCTCCGAGATCGGGAGTCCGAGGGTTTCCGAGCGATGGACGAACTGGTCGATCGACTCCTCGAAGAGGTATCCGAGCGCTGTCCCACCGTCTTCGACGATGCCCGAAAGTATCTGTGCGCCGGTGGTCGATTTGCCGATGCCGGTCGGACCGCTGATAAACGAAACGGTCCCGCGTTCGATTCCGCCACCGAGGAGACCGTCGAGGGATGCGTGTCCGGTAGAAACGAGTTCCGGATCGAACGTTCGGTTGTCGTGTTCCGGGATGGTCTGTGGGTAGACTTCGATCCCGTGCTCGCGGATTTCGAGTCCGTGGGTGCCGTCGACCTGTCCGAGGCCACGGTGTTTCGGGACCGCGATCCGGCGTTCATGCTCATCGAGGTACAGGTTGATGACGCCGTCGCTGAGCGATTCGAAATCGTCGTGCGTGCTCTCGCGAGTCCGTTCCCTGTCGAGTGTTCGCGTTGCGACTGTCGTCACCTGCCGGTCCCGGAGAAAGCGGATGAGCGATTGCAAGCGCTTCCGGTACTGGTATTCGTCCCGTTCGACGTACTGGAGTTGTGTGATCGGGTCGATGAGAATCCGGGCCGGGTCGACCTCCTCGATTACGTGTTTGATATCCTGCGTGAATTGCTCGGATTCGACTTCGGTCGCCTCGACTAGGTTGTATGACTTGTCCTCGGCGAAAAAGTCCGTTCCGGGCCCGATGTCTAAAAACTCGGCGTCCCGAATGTCGACATCGAGCCGTGCTGCGTTGACGAGAATGTCGTGTCTGGACTCTTCGCCGTGGATGTAGACGACTGTCTCGTCGGCATCGAGTCCCGCTCGTAGGAAGTGCTGGCCGAGCAGGGACTTCCCCGTTCCTGAGGCGCCCTGGACGAGGTACGTACGGCCCCGGATATACCCTCCGTTGAGCAGTTCGTCCAGCTCGGGGATACCCGACGCCACCAGCTTGATTTCTTCGGTCGCCGCATCGCGAGAGTGATCCGACATCGTGTATCATGTTTTGCCAACCGGCCCCGAGGGAGATAAGACGACAGTCTAGATAACGGGATTCGGCGGAGAAGGTGTCTAAAAAATGGGTTCGCTCAATGTGCGGTTTCGACGCTGATAATCTCGAAGCGGACGCCGCCTGTCTGGCTGTCAGTCACGCGGATTTCCCAGCCGTGTGCCTCCACGATCTCCTTGACGATTGCGAGACCGAATCCAGTGCCATCGTCAGCGGTCGAATAGCCGGCCTCGAAAATATCGTCGCGTTCTTCGTCGGGGATTCCCGCTCCATCGTCCGCGACGTAGAACCCGTCAGCTATCTCCCCGACGGTCACCGTTATCTCACCGCCTCCGTGGTTGACGGCGTTTCTAAAGAGATTCTCGAACAACTGCTGAAGTCGGCTCCGGTCAGCCGATATCGTCTGGTCTGTTTCGACAGCGAGCGTTGCGTCCGCACTCGGCGTCGTCTGCCAACACTCCTCGGCCAGTTCCGACAGGGTGACCGGTTCCGTCGTTCCGACTGCGTTCCCACTCTGGGCAAGTGCCAATAGATCATCGATGAGCGCCTGACAGCGATCGACCGCGTCACCCACTTCATCGAGGTGAGGGGAGTCACAATCGGCCTGTGCCAGTTCGAGGCGGCCCTGGGCAGTCATGAGCGGATTTCGGAGATCGTGGCTGACGATGCCTACGAAATCTTTGAGACGGGCGTTTTGCCGTTCAAGTTTCCGTGCACGCTCTTTGCGCTCTGTGATATCTCGGAGTGTCCCGACTGACCCGTCGAACTCGTCACCTTCGTAGGGAAGGACACCCATGTGATCCTCACAGACGATCGGGTCGCCGTCACATGGCTGGATCGTCACTTCGAATTGTACCGTCTCCGGGCCGTCACTCGACAGCAACCGACCCAAGTGGTGTTCTGCCCGTTCGACGGCATCCTCGTCCTTGATGAGTGACGGCGTGCTTCCGAGAATGGTTTTCCGGTCGTAGCCGACCAACTCGACGAGTTCGTCGCTGACATATGTGAATCGCCCCTCCTCGTCGAGCACGTACACGGCGTCGGTCAACGCCTCGATGATCGTCTCGTGCTTTTCGAGTTCCTGCCGACGCTCCTTGCGGTCGGTGATATCGTGACCAGCTCCACGGAGTTTCGTTACCTTCCCACCGGATTCTACGACCGGAGTTATCGTCATCTCGATCAGACGCTCGTCGCCGTCCCCTGGCTGAAGTCGCCACGTGTTGTGCAGTTCCTCGCCCGTCTCGAAGGCCCTGGTGAGTGTTTGCTGAATGTCTTCGCGGTCGTCCGGATGGAACAGTGCTATCGCCTCCTCCAGAGAGATTTCGGCCTGGTCAGGGTGACCGATAATTCGCCGGGTGCCAGCCGTCAGCAGGACAGTCCCGCTCTCTCTGTCCAGTTCCCATCCACCGGTGTCGCCGGCAAACTCCGTCAGCCGGGTCAGTTGTCGCTGTCTGTCGACCCGCTGTGCCTCGCGTCGTGCCTGGACGGCATTGCGGATCCGGTTGGCCAAGAGTTCGTACCGCTCGGTGCCGGAGCCCTTCTGGAGATAGTCGGTAACGCCGGCAGAGATGGCGTCGCTGGCGATGGACTCGCTTCCCTTGCCGGTAAACAGGATGAATGGCAGGTCGGGATACCGCTCTCGGACAGCCTGCAAGAACTCGAACCCGTTCATGCCGGGCATGTTGTAATCCGAGACAACACAATCGGGCCGACGATCATCTATCCTCTCTAACCCACTGTCGGCGGTCGTCGCTGTCTCGACAGTGAACTGGTGGTCCTCTCGCTCGAGAAACATCGCGGTGAGGTCGGCGAAATCGGGTTCGTCATCGACGTGAAGAACCTCCATCATTTCCTCCGTCTCAGTCAGGGCCCTTGCCTCACTCATGTTTCAGCCGAGATAGTTTCCGGATCGATCCAGACGATGTGTCCATCCTCCCGGGCGATGAGGCCGTTGACCATCTCCTCATCGACTGCTTCGACAGAGTCAGGATCGATCGTCAGGATCCGGCGCACGTCCGTTACCGCCCAGCCGGAACGCTCGCCCGTCGTCATTTCGGTATCGAAGACGATCATCCTGTCCTGGCTGATCCCATTCTCTTCGTGGCTATCTGACAAGAGCCTGGCACTCGGATCGATGACTCTCGTCGTCTCACCTCGGAGATCGATCGCCCCTTCGACGTGCGGGGGCGAATCCGGGATCGAAGTCACGTCTTTTTTCGAGCGACTCACGACCTCGGTGACGTACTCGATATCGATGCAGTACTGTTCCTCCCCGAGCGTGAACTCAAGGACCTGGTGTGATCCCATGGGTTCACATCTCCGCGTCGTGATCCGGCGTCCGGCCCGCAGTGTCCGACGCGTGGTGCCCGCCGTCAGCCGCGGCCGGCGATCCCGCTCTCGCCTCAGTTGCTCGACCGGTGCCCGATCCGGTTTCGAAATCCGACACCTGGTCGTGCAGGTCTTCGGCGAGACCGGACAGTTGCTGGATATTCTCGGAGGCTTCGGACAGGGAAGCGGTCTGTTCTTCTGTCGCGGCAGAGACGTTGCTCGCCTCGGCTGCAGTCTGCTGACTGACGCTGGAGACCTCGTCGACCATGGAAACCACTTCCTCCGACGAGGCCGCCTGGTCGTCGGTGGCGTCGCTGATTTCCCGAATTCCGCTTTCGGCCTCTTGCACGGCGTTGGCGATCTCGTCGAACATCTCGATGGCGTCCTCGATCGTGTCAGACCCGCGTTGCACCTGATCGCTCATCTGCTGCATCCCCTCGACGGTATCCTCCGTCGTCCCCTGGACTTCTTCGATGCGCTGTTCGATGTCGGCAGTCGCCTCGGCAGCCTCCTCTGCCAGGGATTTGATCTCGTTTGCCACGACCCCGAATCCTTCACCTGCTTCGCCGGCACGGGCGGCCTCGATCGACGCGTTCAACGCGAGCATGTTCGTCTGTTCGGCTATCTCAGTGATCATCTCGACCACCTCACCGATCTGGTCCATCTTCTCGTCGAGCGTTTCGACCTGCGTGGCTGCCTCGTCGGCCCGGGTTTCGATGGACTGGATCTCCTCGGTCGCCTCCGAGGCATACTGCCGCCCCGTCTCGCCACGCTCGACGGCCGTACTGGCAGTCGAAGTCACCTCTTCGGCCGAGGAAGCGATTTCCTCAACGGTCGCCGACATATCGTTCATTTCGCCGGCCACCTCTTGGAGGTTCTCGCTTTGCGTGTCCGCACCGCGTGAGATCTCTTCAACGGACTCCGCGACCTGTTCGCTGGCCTGTTCGATCTCCTCCGAACTGCCCGCTACTTCCTCGCTTGACGTCGCGACGTCGTCTGCGATCGCCTGAACGCGTTCGACGCTCGCATTCAGTTGTTCGATCCCGTCCGCAAGGTCGCTCAACGCAGTTCCAAACGCTCCCGGGTAGTCCGTGTCGATGTCCTGGGCGAGCCGTCCGTCTCGCAGTCCCTGACTCGCGGTGGCGATCTCGTCGAAACTTCCCGAGACCGCCCCCATGCCGTCGTCGAAGGCGGTGAGGATCTCCCCGTAGTTGCCGGCGCGGTCGGTGTCGATGTCCTGCTCGAGATTACCGGTTTTCAGGTTCTGGCTGGCGGTGCGGATCTCTTCGAAACTGCTGACCATTTCGGTAGCACCGTCGTCGAGGTTGGTCATGATGTCGCCGTAGGTGCCGGGGAAGTCGGTCCGGCGGTCCCGGGTCTCGAGGGCGTCGTCACCGGTTGCGAGGTTGGTGCTGAAGGTGTCGATTTCGTCGAAGGCACTGCGGAGATTGGCCTGCATTTGCTGGAATGCATCGCTCATACGGCCGAGTTCGTCGTCTTCGAGGTGGTCGTCGACTTCGGCGGTGAGGTCGCCTTCACTCATGGCTTGTGAGGCCTCGGAGAGTTGTTTGATCGGGGTGGTGATGCGGCTGGCGACGAAGAGGCCGATGAGGGTAGCCGCGACGAACGCTCCGACAGTCAGTCCGATAATCGTCATGTGGCTATTGTTCGTCGTCGTCGCCGCCGACGCGACTGACGCTTCCATTTTCGCGTCGGCGTCTTCCTCGAAGGCCGTGGTGTCTTCGTCGAGTTCAGTGTAGACGCTGTCTAGCTCGTCCATCTGCTGGTTTGCGCGCTCCTCGTCTCCCGCCTCCATCGCGGCGATGATTTCTTCGCCCTTGGTTTTCGCCTCTTCGTGTTCGGTTTTCATCTCCGAAAGCAACTGCTGTTGCTCCTCGGTGAGGTCGTCACGTTCTGCCAGCGTCGTGTACCACTCTTCGAAGTCTGCCTGGGAGGCACGGAATTCTTCGGCTGCCTCCATCTCGCCCGTTAACACTTCGTGCAGTGCCAGCCGCTCCGATTCGAGGTCGTACTTCATTTCCATCGCTGCGTCTGCCTCGGCGACGTCGTCGTGGACGACGGATTCGAGCTGGTTGTCCACAGTCGTGACACTCGTATATCCGACGAACCCTGTCACGGCCACGAGTACCGCCACGAGCACGAACGCCAGGATGAGCTTCGGCCGCAGGTCGAACCGATCGATTGTCACCTTCTCTAGCATGTGTCATCGTCTCTTGACTATCGCTATAATTAATGTCTCTAGATGACGGGATGAGTATCACACCTGAGAACCGACGACGGTCTCGTTCGCCAACCTCTCCGTTCGAGCCGTTCCCGGGGGTCGCATCCGAGAACGCCTTCCGGACCGCGCTCCTGAGAGTATCCGGTTATCTAGATGAGGGACTTATGACCACATTTAGTCTACACTCACCCCATGTCCGGTTCACCAGAGTATAGCCGGGACGATTTTGGACGGGGCGGTCTCAACGACCAGCTGGACGCGGACTCCTTAGTCGAGGAAATCGGCCTGGATAGATCCGAAATCCGGTGGCGGAAGGATTTCATCGGTTTCACCGACGACGATGTCCGTCGTCTTCGGACGTATCGAGATGACTTCGCGGACAACGCCGACCAGGTGGCCGAGGACTTCTACGACAATCTGACCGACCACGAGGAGACAGTCGAGGTCATCGGGCGGTCGCCCAAGAACGTCGAACAACTCAAGCGAACGCAATCGGCGTATCTCACGACGCTCGTGGAGGGGGAGTACGGCAGGGACTACTTCCGTGACCGGGCCCGTATCGGCAAACTCCATGATATACTGGATATGCCGATGAAACACTACCTCGGCCAGTACGGAGTCTACTACGACCTCATCCTTCCGCTGGTGGGCGACCGCCTCGTCGCATCACTCACTGACCGCCTGACAGATACTGTCGCAGACGGAGGGATGGAGGCCGCCTCTACCGAGGAAGAGGATGCACTGAACCCCGCCGACCTCTCGCGTCGCGCGATCGAAACAGCGGTCGAAGAAGAGGTCGACGACGCCGTGGGGGATATTCTTGCGCTTCTCCGAATCATCAATCTCGACATGCAAGTCGTCACAGACACCTACATTCACTCCTACAGCCAGCAACTCGAAGAGGAGATCGAGCGCAACAGACAACTGATGGCCGAGGTCGAGGAAGACGTGAAACAACCGGTGAGTGACCTCCAGACGAGCGCCGAGGACGTCGCCGAGAGTTCCACCGCAATCAGCGACGCAGCGTCCCAACAGTCCGAACGGGTGGACGAGATTTCGTCCGAGGTAGCGAACCTCTCGGCGACGATCGAAGAGGTCGCCTCGACGGCCGACCAGGTCGAGAGTGCGAGCGACCGGGCGGAAGCCCTCGCGGAAGACGGCAAGGAAGCCGCCGATACTGCTGCCGGGGTGATGGACGGTATCGGTGAGGCAGTCAACGACGTCGCGGACGATGTCACCTCCTTACAGGACCGTGTCCAGCAGATAGATGAGTTCGTCGATGCGATCGACGAGATCGCAGAGCAGACGAACATGCTCGCGCTGAACGCCTCGATCGAGGCCGCGCGTGCCGGCGAAGCCGGTGAGGGGTTCGGCGTCGTCGCCGACGAGATCAAGTCACTCGCCGAGGAATCACAGACCCACGCCAGCGACATCGAGACGATGGTCGATGGCATCCAGACCGATACTGAGGAGACGGCGGCGAATCTCGCCGACACTACCGAACAGGTCGATCGAGGCATCGAGCGGGTTCAGGATGCAATGGATAGCTTGACTGAAATCGTCGAGGCCGTCACCGAAACGGCGAACGGGATCAGCGAAGTCGCAGACGCGACCGACGACCAGGCGGCTGCCGCCGAAGAGATTGCGTCGATGGTCGACGAGGTAGTCGATCGGACCGACCGCGTCGCAGAGGAAATCGAGAGTTTGGCTGCGGCGAACGAGGAACAGGCGGCAATGGTCTCCGAAGTGGAGGCGTCAGTAACGCGTCTGTCTGGTGACCGCTCCGCGACTGACGGCGGGCGGGAAATCGTCACCACGACTAACTCCGAACAGGTGTCGATTCCACAAGACCTTCCCGACGACATGCCGGACTTCGTGATCGAAACGCTCTCGGAGGAGCAGCTGCGGGAGGTGGCTATCGGGAACCGTGATCCGACAGACCTGCTGTGACGGGCGCTTCCGGCGGAAACAGGAACGTATCGACAGTGACAAAGGCGGCACCAGACGCCGGAGATAGAAACAAGAGAGGAGTACTGGATGGTTTCATATTCGGATGCGTCGATGGGTCTACGGGATAGTATCGAGTATATAAGAGACCACGAGAAGGAACTCCGTCTGTTCAACGTCGATCCCGCCGACACGATACACGAGGAACTCGGCGCGTTCTTCAACACACAAAACGTGCGAATTACCGTCAATCGAACGGCATCGGGAAAACCGGAAGAGCTCGCAGTTCTCAGCAACGCGACCGAAGTCCTCGCTGTCGTCGATGTGTCGACTCTCAGGGAGTTACTCGAAGACGTTTCAACAGGGACCGGCGACCTTGGCATTGCCGACAGAGAATACGAGAGTGTTCTCCGTCATCTCAAAGAAACCACGTTCACGTCATGCGATACGGAACAGTTGCTCTACGCGTCCCGGGAGATCGAGGACCGTGCTCGTCGGGTCGGCCAGGGTTCGATTCACACGGGGTTCCAGCGATGTTCAGTCATCGTAGAACAGCGGTCGATTTACGCTGACCTCGCTCGCCGAGGCGTCTCCGTGCGCGCCTACGGCGTCCCCGACGCCACGCCGCCGGATCTCGGTTCCGGTCACGTTCATGCGGTCTCGACAGACGAGGTAGCCGAGACGTGGTTCGTCGTCTTCGACGGGGGTGGCAATAATACCCAGAAGACTGCCTTACTCGCCCACGAACGCGACAAGGACGCGTTCCACGGCGTTTTGACGTACGACCCGGGATTCGTCGACCACATCCTCGAATATTTGAATCGGAGTTACGGATCCCCCTCCGACGGCGTACTCTCCGGCCCCTGACGCCAGTAAATCGAGAGTTCATACCGAAATCGGGCGCCTGGATACAGAAACCGACAAACACTCCGTTGGTGGTATTAGCGGAACGTTCTCAGAACATGAAATCAGTAGAATGTTATTTATCTCTGGTTGATAGACTTGGTCTATAATGGTAGAACAGAACCGACAAAGAGGAGGTGAGGAAGGGAAGAAGTCGAACCAGGCCGAATCCGTCGAGACTGGTTCTGTTTCGTGGCGCGATACCTTCGTATCCGAAGAGGCCACACAGGAGAGAGCCGGCACAGCAGACGCTTCCCACGGGCTCGGAGAGTCAAAAACCACGCGAGAACTGCGAGCGCGGACGAAAGCACTGGAAGCACTCACACGGGCGAGTGACCTCTTCGTCGGTCTGTCCGCCCCTGTTGACGAGAGTGTCCGCACGCTCGTCACCGAACTTCCACAGTGGTTCCAGCATCCTGAAACGATTGAGGTCAGAATGCGAGTCGGCAATGACCTGTTCGAAACCGACGGCTTCCAGCGGACTGGTGATCCTCAGACGGCGGAGGCCCGAACACGCACTGGCACGGCTGTCTCGATGACGGTCGTGTGCGCGGATCAGCGACCCGACACCGGAGAGCGGGAATGGCTCCCAACAGAACGAGAACTCGTTGAGACGCTCGTTTCACTCGTTAAAGAAGGAATCGATCGATGGGAAATAGACAGTCTGAAGCGCGTGTCCGATGGTATTGCTGTACTCGACAGCAACCTCAACTACGTATACGTGAACCAGCAGGCTGCACGGCTTCTCGGTCAAGACAGCGAGGAACTGCGTGGCGAATACGTCTGGGACATTTTTCCTGAAGCGGCAGACACCATCGCCGAAGAGAAAATCCAGACGACTCTCGACACGCAGTCGCCGACGTCCTTCGAGCGATATAACGCCGACAAAGAGCAGTGGATTGAAGCCACAGTCTACCCGAGCGACGACGGCGTCATTATCGTCTTCTCAGAGATCACCAACAAGAAGGTAGCCGAACGAGAACTGGAACACGTTCTGGAAACGACTCCCGTTGGAATCGTCCTCCTGAACGCCGATAGAAATATTACCCGCGCAAACTCCCGTGCCGAGGAGTTACTCGGCTTATCCAGACGCAAGATAGGTGAAACGGCGTACGACCACCCCGACTGGGATATCTGGGACGAGGTGGGCAATCCGATCCCACGCGAGGACCATCCGATCACGCGTGTCTTCGAAACCGGCGAGACTATTACGGGGTTCACCCACGGAATCACGCTCCCGGACGGCTCCGAACGGTGGCTGTCAAGCAACGTCGCCCCGATCAAAACTGAAGACGGATCCATTGAACAGATCATCGTTGCGCTGGAAGACATCACCGTTACCAAACGCCTCGAACAGCTCGTCGAGACTTTCCAGCCAGTCAACGAGATTCTCAACAGTGCAACCGCAGACGAGGAGACCAAACAGGCCATTTGTGAGTTGCTGACGGACACGCGGGAATACCAGTACGCACGGGTCAGTGAACACACCCCAGGCACAGCACCAACCGAGTCGGATCTCTTGGAGGGGAGGGGGGCTGTCGCTGCCAACGAGTCTGTTCCCCTCCCGATACAATCGCAAACAGAGGTCGCTCCGGCAGAGGTCGCTGTTGAAACAGGCGATATACAGGTCGTTACGAGGAACCGAACCGACTCACGGTTTGACCGGTGGCGAGCAGACACACTCGACCAGGGGTTCCAGGGCGGAGCTATCGTTCCCCTTCAGCATAGGGGACGCGTCTACGATCTACTCGTCCTGTATACAGACCGTGGAGAGGCGTTCGGGAGCCGCGAGCAGACACTCCTGACGACGCTCGGTGAGCGGATTGGGCAAGTTCTTCACTCACTTAGGACAGAGCGCATTCTCCACGCCGACACAATGGCTACACTCACGTTCGAGAGCACTGACTCGGCGTCGTTTTTCATCTCCGCTTCCGAACAGCTGGATTGTACGATCGAGATTAGGGACACGATTCCGGCTTCGGATGGCATGCTCGTCCACTATGCGTCCGTTCAGGACGCTTCGTTGGATGCTCTGGGTGATATCGCGGAGAACGGAGATTGGGCCGCCCAGGTGCGACAGATCCGTCACACTGAGGACCCGCCAGGTGGAGAGGTCGAAATCAGACTGCACCGACAATCCCTGGCACAGACTCTCGTCACAGAGGGTGCAGTCGTCACGACGGATACGGTAACTGACGGCCGGGCCGAGGTCGTCTGCGAAGTGCCACTCGGTACCGATATTTGTTCGCTCGTGACACGTGTTCAGGAGTCGTTCCCGGAAACGACGTTGGTCTCAAAACGTGAATACACTCCCGCTGCGAAGTCGGATGCACACGCAGTCGGTCGGGTCCTGGGAGACATCTTCGAAACCGAACTCACAGACCGGCAACAACAGGTCCTGCGAGCTGCGATGTACGGTGGGTACTTCCAATCACCGCGACGAAGTACGGCAACCGAGATCGCCGACGCGCTCTCACTGACCCAATCGACCTTCTCCTATCATTTACGAAACGCGCAGCAAACACTTTTTGAGAGACTATTCGACCGATTGCAGTGATAATTATCATCTCCCTGGCTAGTATGCGAAAATCCATGGAGAAGAATACCCGATTGTGCGTTGTGGGGGCATCTGGAACACGTTCTCAGGGGATCTCGACGTTTGGCATCCAATTACACCCTGTGCTTTCTAGGGCCTATTCGAGTCTACGTTCTTCTTCCCCGATCGGGCCAGCGTCAACGAATCCGGCATCAGGAGATTCAACCTATGAGTCCGTGAGGTTAGTGGCACGATGGTGTTTTGAGCATGTCATGGTCAAAGGCTTCTAGTGACAACTTCTCGGGAGTCTCGATGTGTTGTCTTTCGACGGATCGCACGCCAGCCGCACGTTGCGTGGCCAGTCTATGATACGACACCGCTGTACGATCGAACGTCGCTCGCTGGGCTGGAATCAGATATCCGGACAGTCTCGGCGACGTGGTTCGATCACGAAAGCCACGACTCGGTCGAGGGGTTCGTCTGTGCACTCCCCCTGGCCTACTTCCGGTTCAGCGCCCACGACCGATATGAGGGGTCGCCACGCTACCGGATGGACACCCTCTTTCGGGTGTTTGTACTGAAAGAACTCCACGGGTGGGAGCACGAAACAGCACTCGTCAACTACCTCGGGACCCGTCCTGAACTCTGCGAGCAACTCGGTTTCGAGACGATTCCAGACCAGTCGACACTGTGGCGAAGCTGGCACGAGCGGTTTACCATTGACCTCAGGGAGACTGTCGAGACGGCGGCTCGAACGATCCTCATCAAAGCCCAGGATGCGGGTGTTGAGGTTCCGCGTGAACCGACACAAAAGCCCCGATACCACGGGAACGAGTCCGGTGAGTCAGACCCGGATGATCAAACTACGTTGGAGCAGGCAGAGAAGATTACCGACCACGTCAGCCGCATCGTGTTCCCGGCGTTTTCGTTGGACCGTGGGGACGGCTGTGAGATCCACGAGAACGCCTACTTGGGCTTGCAGACCTATCTCGGACTCCGTGAGAGACTGGCTGCGAACGAGGGCGCTCGTAGCTTCACCTACGAGTCGACTCGGGAACGGACACCGCTGGGCCACGCCCATCGCGAGCAGATTCGAGACCTCTCGATTGAACAGGTTCGCGAGATGTACCGGCAGGCCGTCAACAGGCTCCTGAGCGAAGTCGCGGAGACAGAGGAGTTCTTCCGAGCCGGGATCGTCGCAATCGATATCACCGAGGCTGACCCGTTCACCGGCGATAGAACGGGCCACGAAGACGAAATCATCGGCACCAAGGAGAAAACTGACGAGTACGCCTACCAGTGGGCTACCGTCCAGTTAGTCGGGAATGCCGTTCCGATTGTACTGGACGCACGGCCAGTTCGAAAGGGAGAGTCCCGCTTGGAAATCGTCAAGGACCTCTTGGATTCTGCTGAAGAGATGGTACACGTTGATAACGTGTTGATGGATCGGGAGTTCGACAGTCAGCACGTCCTGGAGATGCTCAGCCAGCGTGGCCTGTCGTATGTCGTTCCCAAGCGGATGCAGTCCAGCGAGAAGGCTCAGGCGAAGCGGTTGCTTCAGCGCGACCAAGACCGATACGAGACTGACCGAAAGCTCCACCTCGGGAAGAACGAATGGCACGAAACGACGCTGATCTACCGCCGGAAAGAAGACTCCGAGCAGGACGACCATCGGCAGTACTCGGTGTTTATGACGAATTGCGGGAGCGGGCATCTCACGGAGTACGGTTACCGGTGGGAGATTGAGAGCGGCTACAGATCGATAAAGCGGTTCATGGCGGCGACGACATCGAAAGATTTCGGGCTACGGTTCTTCTACTTCGCATTCGCCTGTCTGTTATACTCGATCTGGCGAGCTGTCGATCTGCTCGTGCAGGTTGAGTTGACTGGTGAGTACGAACATTCGCCGATCGTAACAGCCGACAACACGCTGACGCTGCTGAAGAAGGAGACTGGAATTGGGTAGAGAGACACTCTGTTTAGGTTAGCGCGCCGTCTGAGTGGCTACACTGTTGGAAGTCGCGAAAATTCGTCCATACGATTGGAAGTATGACAGGAATGACCGCTTGGGGAGTGATTTGAGGTGGTCTGCGTTGACTGACCCGGCCAAATTCACGCATCACAGCCCCGCTGAACCCGGTATAGTCTCAACTTCCCAGCAGAAATTTTCGATATAGCAGCATACCGTTTATTAACTAAATCTGGATCCCTAAAACACGGTATTTCTGCGTTAGTGGCTCTGTATCGTGCGTTTACCGAGTCATAGTTTCGAGATTCGAGTAGGTACTCTTAGTTCGATAAGAGTACGTACTTTCAAGCAGGTGGCCGCCGTCTACCAAAGCGAATCCCATGACTCCACCCGACATCCCAGGTATTCCCGCCCAGATAGCCCTCGAAGCACGGTTCCACGGAGGCGGTGAGTGAGATGAGTTCTTCTGGCAACGGCCAGGGCCACACGGACGGCCAGGATGATCGGCCGGTCGAGGTCGCGGACGTCGTCGAGGATTACCTCACGGACAAGGGCAAAGGAGCGGAAGGAAAGAGCGGGACGTACAGGAGGGATGCAAAACGCGAACTCGACCGCTTTCTCACTTTCCTCGAACATGAGCGCCCGCGTTCGCCTACGACATTCGAGGAGCTGACTATCCGGGATATCCGCCAATACGCTCGCCATCTCGGGACACAGGATTGGACTGAAAGCACGAAGCAGAACTATTACGCCCACATTTCAGCGTTCTGCGGATGGGCAGTACGCGAGGGATATCTCGACGAGAATCCGGCGTTAAAATCACGGGCGAAAGAGCCACTTCCAGAAGACGACGGACGTAAGACCGAGCGCCAACAGGCGTGGTCACCCGAGCAGCGAACGGCACTCCTGAAGTACGTCGACGAACAGGCACACGAAGCCATCGACGAAGTAGGTGAGAACCGCTACGAGGCGATCAAAGCGTGTCGCGACCGGGCGCTCGTCTATCTCCTGTGCTTCTCGGGCGTCCGCGGCGCGGAAGTCCTAGGCGATGTCGCCGACGCCCGGCGCGGTCGCGACGGTCTCCGGTGGTCGGACGTTTCCCTCGAGGACAACACAATCACCGTCCTCGGGAAGAAGGGTGAATGGAGCGATAGGGCTGTCCCACCGTCTGCGATCCCGTCACTCGAACGCCTCCGGTCAGTACTGAACCCATCGAGTGACGACTGGCCCGTGTTCACGACGCTGTCGTATCCCACCCTTGTCGAGACGTTCAAAGACGAACTCGTTGAGCGGGACTATACGCGCAAAGAGGCTGAAAGTCTGCATCGCGAGCGGGTGAACGATGGGGACGTCTCGATGATCGAACTCTGTGTCGAGTACGATGTCGACCCTCCGGCGTTGACGACCCACAGCGCACGGCGGATTTTGCAGCGACTCACAGAGGACGCAGACATCGAGTTGGATGACGACAAACACGGCTATCTGGCGCCGCACGGCGCTCGTCGGGGAGCTGGCGAGGTGATGGTTCGGGAGTTCGGGTACACGGAGGCTGCACGACACCTAGATAACTCCGAGGAGGTGGTTCGCGAGCACTACTCACATATCGAGGCGAGTGAACGCGCTCAGATGGCTGAGACGGCGTTTCAGAATCAGCGACCTAGCCAGAAAGATGTGCCCGACCAGGACTCCGACGGGTAGCACTCATCGATCCACTGTGCCCCAGTCGGTAGCGATCTTAATGTCTGTCATAGTAGTGCTAACATGTTGAATGTTCAAAATGTAGTTACCGTGAATAATGGAAATAGTGTAACAAATAGTACTAACAGCAATAGCCTTTTTAACGGTAATATCGCTAATAACGGTACTACTGACAATAGTAGTGATAATGATAATACCGCATATACTGTTAAAATCGGTATTACCGTTATCATTGTCGCATCAGAATAGGCCCTACATAGGTTAAAATGCCGAATTGGAGAAATAGAAGCAGATCAATAATAGCATTATTAACGGTAGTACCGTTCTGAACGGTAATCGTCTGACGAACAATTATAACGGTATGAATTCAATTTGAGGGTAGTTATGACCGACACCTACCCAGAAGTACTCGCCATCTCGTTTCAGAAGGGTGGCACTGGCAAGACATTCACCTCGTTGAACATTGCGGGCGGTCTTGCAGCTCGCGGCTTCAACGTGCTTGCCATCGACCTTGACCCACAGGGCACTCTCACCGCAAACCTTGGGAAGCGAGACCTCTACAAAGACCTGAACGCGCTCTCACTAGATGAAATCCTTTTAGATCCGAAAAGTTGGGATAATGTGAACGACCTCATCCACACCGACCACGAAGAGTTCGATCTTATCCCCAGCAACCAGAGTTATAATGGAAATAAAACACCCCTAGACTCGGCTGATGCCGGCGAGAACCGATTGGGGCGACTCTTAGAACGACTTGAAGACGACTATCACTACGTTGTCTGTGATTGCCCACCGGATTTCTCACCATACGCGAAGAACGCGGTCACGGCCGGCGAGAAGATCGTCGTGCCGATGGAGCCGGAGACGGAGATGCCGCATTCGACAGATCTGTTGTTCGACCAATATGAGGTCCTTGGAATGATGCACGATCTCGAGATTCAGTATCTCGCATTCCTGATGACGGTTAACTCGACGAAGATGACCAACGAGAACAAGCGAATGGTCGAGTGGTTCAATGAAACTTTCGACGAGAAGGGCGTTATTACTGACCATCGAGCGGCGTTCGCGAGGGCCAAAAAGAGCCAGCAGTCAATCTACGCTCACCCAGAATCGCTCCGGAACGACGAAGTCGAACGATACGACGAACTCCTTCAATTGATTCTTAAGCAGACATCACCACCGACGCTTGGATTGGATGTTGAAGCGGCAAAGGCGATGACCGTCGAAGATATTCGCGCTGTGGCGGCCGACCAAGAGGTGGAAGCATGAGTGACGATCCCTCTGAAGACGACTTTGAGGCACAGATGAGCGATGTTTCAGAGCGGGCACAGAAGCTCGGAGTCTCCGGTTCGGACCCAAGCTCGAGTTCGGGCGCTGAATCGTTGCCCGAAAATACCACGGGTGACACTGAGGAGATAGCCGAAGTGGATTCTGATGATCCATCGGCTGCTCAGCAGGCAGTTGAACAAGAGTCACGCACGACTGGAGGACCTGATACCCACGAATACCCGAACCCAGATAGGGAGCTGGGAGCGCTTGCTGATGTCTATGTAAATAATAACGTATTCCTCTCACCCGAGGTCGTCGACGCCGTTGAGGGTCTCTGGGATGACGTCGAGTATGAATGGAAGAAGTCTCACGACACAGAACTCAACAAGAACTGGGACTTCTACATGGCCTGCTTCCGGGTCATCTTAGACAATCCCAATCTCATCCGTGACGAACTTGGTATGGACACTGAGGAGTAATCTCAGCGTTCTCTCCTGGCCAATAATATCACTTGTTTATGTGTTCGGTATATAGGTGTGAACACTCATATTGGTAACAGTGGTAGTAACGTTAGTATGATTAATACCGTAGATACCGCAAACAACTATGCGGCCAGTGAGTTAGAGACTTCGCGAATCGATATCAAGATCTCGGGTTGTAGAGGTGGCGATAGGCATTCTAAACGAAAAGCAGCGCGAGTTCCCTGCCCCATCGTGGGCGGGGGTGGGGCGCGTCACTCCGGCGCGTGTTCCGTCTCTTCGATATACCGCTCAACCACTTCCTCCGACACCGCACCTGTCGTTCCCACGTAGTACCCAACCTTCCAGAATCCGCCACCCCAGAAATACGACTCCCGAATCTCGGGATACCGCTCCAGCAAGTGCTTACCCGAGTACGACTTGAACTGCCGAGCGAGGTCGGCTGGACTGTGTTTTGGGTCGCACTAGACGAACAGGTGTACGTGGTCGTCTGCAATCTCCAACGCCAGAATTTTGTGCCCGAAGTGGTCGGAAGTCTCACCAAACAACTCTCGCACATCGTCTTCAACCACGTTGAGAACCGGGTGACGGTACTTGTGACACCAGACAAAATGATACTTACAGGAACTAACCGAATGTGCATGACTGCGGTACTCCTCTATCTCTAATCCCTATATTTATGATGAGTTAGAACGATTGTCAAAGCATGGGTGAAGAAGCCACGAAGACGATCCGGACGCGCCTCCACATAGCGTCTGGTGAACGATCGTGGCTTCACAACGCCCGCCTCGCCTCACGCGAGATCTTCAACCAAACCATCCGCCTCAAACAACAAGGGTACAATCGCACCGAGATACAGAAGGGGGTTGACCGCAACGACTTCCTACGGAACAACAAGTGCGCGGTCGTCGGCAAAGCCCTCCAAACATGGGACTCCTACCAATCACTCAAAGACTGGTGGGAGAACCAAGACGACCCTGACGGAGGGAAGCCGACTCCGCCGAGTACGGACAAATCTGGTGCGTATCCACTTGTGATGGCGCACACGGAAGGCTACCGCCTCACCGTGGACGACGACACGAACCGCGTCCAGTTCCGCATCAGCCCGAAACCCTACAAGAACGTGAACGGACACCTGCGCGGCGAACCAGACGCAATGGACGAACTGCGAGACGCCCTCACGTCGGACGAGGTGGATGTTGGGCAGGCCGAACTCCTGTACCGCGATGGCGTGTATTACTTACACGTCACGGTTACACGCGTGTTCGACGTGCCCGAACCCGATACCGCCGATACGGTAGTCGGTGTGGACATCAACGAGCGCAACGTCGCACTCACCGCCTTCGACCGCGAGACGATGCGGACGAAGGGAACACTCGTCCTCGACTACGGATGGGTTAAGCAGGAACGCCAACGCTACCACACGATCACGAAACGCTGTCAGGAACACGGCAAGACAAGTATTCATCGGAAACTCGGTGACAAGGAGGAGCGGTTCACCGAGTGGGTGTTGCATCGGCTTTCCCGTGCTGTCGTGGAGCTCGCAGAGCAGTTCTCGAATCCGGTTATCGTGTTCGAGGATATGAGCGGTATCCGCGACGAAATCAAGTACGGAACATATATGAACCGCCGGTTGCACAAACTGCCGTTCCACAAGTTCGAGAAGTTTGTCTCGTACAAGGCGACGTGGCGAGAGATTCCTACGGATACGGTAGACGCGTACTACAACTCGAAGACGTGTTCGTGCTGTGGTGAACGTGGCAGTCGGCAGGGACGGCGGTTTCGGTGTACGAACGACGAGTGTGATGTAGCGCAAGACCACGCCGACCGGAATGCCTCAGTGAACATCGCGTGGCGCGAGAAGGCGAAGCTCGACGGTGACGAATCGAATTACCGGACTCACAAAACCCAACCGCAGGTTCGGTTGGTGCGTCTGTCCGGGTCGGGGCGTGTAAGCCGCCCAACCTCATCCCGCTCGCTTGCCGAGCAGGGAGTGTTAGCGCACGACTGAGGGAATTAGAAAAGCCTCGGGCGCGGTGGCCCGAGGCTGTTTACGTGAGTCCCACAATCATCAGCTGAGTCTCGTCGATCCTCCCCTGGAACAGCCTATCGGCTGTCGATTGGGCCAAAGGATATACCATGTGAGTCAGTATATTCAACTCCGACAGGACTACGACACCCGGTCAGGAACGTCTGCGCGGACGAGTGACAGGTTCGCTCCCGTTAGAATGAGAGTGGGCTTCGTCACTCAGGCACTTCTTGGAGGGTGTTCCCCTGTGGCCGGTGCTTTTGGAGGAGTACGGGCCACTACGCAGCAGACGTCTCCGGTAAGTGTCGTAGTTTTGAACCTGTTGGCATAATTTAACAGAGATCTGGTAAGAGTATCCTACTCTCGTCGAGGTCGTATCCTTCTGCAATGCTGACCTCCAGGAGGACCTCTACGAGGAACTCGAGGTCATGGATCTCCTGGTCGAGCTGGGCGCGTTCGAGTTCGCGAGCGAGGAGGGCATCGAGAAGATGCTGTTTGAGGATAGTGGCTTCTGCTGACCGAATCGCGTGAATCTCTTCGTCGGTTAACGCTGATTGAGTGGTATTGGGGAGCTTCCCATCAGGTCTGGGGACGAGGCCGGCTTGAATGTCAGTACGAACGCGTCGGTAGTGTTTGCAGCCACCTTCCGGTGGCTCATCGAGGCACGTACAGGTTCGTTGGAGTACGTCGACCTCGTAGATGCCCCCGGACGCCGATCGAACCTCGTAGATGCCACCCTGTCGGAGCAACGAGACGTCCATCTCTTGAGTCTGTGCCCGGCCCTCACGTCGGATTGCGGCGTTCTCAATAGACGGTGTCGATTCTTCTACTGGGTTGGAATCGGATGCTGCTGTTGCCATCGGGATATCGGTCTCCATGGGACGACGACACGTCGAGATGCTACACACGACTGGCAGGTGCCTCTAGTGTCGCCCCTCTACGCTCCGGGGGGAAAACAAAAATGGCGGGTAGAACCAGCCGGTTCGGCTGGAGGGGTGATTTGTCCTACGTTACAATCTCGGCTATATCGTTTGGATAGTTACGTAGGACAGTCGCCTACTGCGGCGAACGGACGGGTTTTCGGGGGGTTGTCGGGTTGATACCCCGAGTGCTATTTTACCGCATGGCGCGAATTAGAACGTGAGCGATACCAGAAAACACCCCCGCCAAGAATCCCTTCATGCCATACCTCGCCATGCGGCCGAACGGTGATCGGGTGCTCTCCTTAGACGTCGACGGCGACGACGACATTCTCTGTCCGCTGTGTGAAGAATCGCTGTTCCTCCGCCGATCGCATTACAACAATGGACGCTTCGTCTCGAAACACTTTGTCCACCACTCTGGGTCAGAGTGTCCGGGCGAGTCAAACCTCCACGCTAGATTCAAGACGATCGCGGCGATGAAACTCCGCGAGATTTTCGAGTCAGCAACCGTCAGTCACGAGTATACCATCCCGGGGACTGACCGAGTTGCGGATGTTGTCGCGACGTTTTCTGCGGAACTCTATCCGTTCGGGAAAGGCTTCATCGTCGAGATTCAGCACAAGCACGACGACAAGGAGATCGGCTCGCTCTCGTGGGACTACCTGGAAGCGGGATATTCGGTGTTCTGGGCGTATCAGTCTGACTTCGAGGGCCACGACATGAAGTTCGCCGAACATCGCGTGAAGAAACCGTGGCCCGATGCCGTCCCAATCGTCGAAGGTCTCGACGGCTACGCAGAGAGCGTGCGGCGGTTGATGAACCCGCCGGAACAGCCTGAGGTGAAGATGGAGATTCCGTTCCCAATGGAGTACCTGCGGGCCCACGCCCTCGAAGTGATCCCGCCGCTTCGGGGGTACTACAATAAGGGCGTCTCACCTGAGGGATGGAAGAAGGTTGACGCAATTTCCCTCCACGAAAAGGGGCGCGAACGGGCGTGGGTCAACGTTCTCCGCTCACCCGCGAACCACATCTTTCTCGAGTGGTGGAAGAAGGATACCGAGCAGGGCAATTCGGAGTACATAATCGTCCACATCGGGAGCGAGTTTCCCGAGAGATTTGAAGCGTTCATGGAAGAAACAAAGGAGTGGTTTGACTCGGGGAGTGCAGACCAACAGGTTGCACACTGGGTCGGTGGCGCATCGCTGAGTTTCCGAGGGACGGAGTTGTGTGAGAGCTGGATCTCTATCGCCAAAGTGCCATACGGTCCAGTGAAAATTGTGGTCGCTCGACGCGACAAGAAGGGAAACACGCGGACGTGGGCAGTGAATTACCGAAAGGGAGACCTCAGACGTCTGGCGGCGCTGCGCCACCCGATCCGACGGCTCTTCGGTGAACCCGAGAGGGATGCAAAGGCGGCGAAGCCGTCGTCGGATAGGAAGCGGTCAACGAGCAACCCGCCAGAGATGGTATGGGACTAGCGAGACGAACTGTTTTGACTACGTTACGAACATTCTGACCAGCCGCAGGCTCGGCAGGTTTTGCATCCCTCCGAGTAATACAGGGATATTGACCCACACTCTGGACACTCGGGAGATTCGCCGGCTTCGAGGAGTTCAGCAGTGCCATCTTCCTGCTTATCGTCTTCCCGGTCACTATCGTTATCGTTGGCGCCCGTATTCAAGTTCGCATCGTGATCAGCGACCGTGCCACCGTCGGCAGTGTGTGCGGCTGTGGCGTCTTCTTCGACTGCTTCCGCGAGGTTCTGCTGATGGGGGTAGTCGAGGTGGGGATCACCCTCAAGATAGCGCGCCATCGCGAGGCCGATGGCGTCCGGGATGGATTGCGTCTTGTCACCTTTATCCCACCCAACCTTCGGTGAGCGAATGCCTCGGAGTTCGCTGGCGATCTCCTCGGGATCAAAACCGGAACGGAGCCAGGTTGAGACAGTCTTCGCGAGTGCCTCGGTAAAGGAAGCGGTGAATCCGCCGGAGTTCCCGATATTCGCGAAGAGTTCGAACGGCCGGCCGTCGGCGTCCTCGTTGATAATGACGTAGAATTTGCCGTAGCCGGTCTGAACGCGCTGCGTGACGCCAGTGAGAACGTCTGGACATGGTTGCTTCACGGCCAGTTTTCAGGGGATTTGGAGTCGGTTTCGGTTGGTTCTGTGGTGTCAACCTGGTTGTGTTTCATGGGGTTGAGTTCTGTTTTGTTGTAGGTCGTCTGATGATGTTTCGCTGTGACGACGGTCGACATGTCTCACCGTTCACCTAGGCAAAGATAGGGGCAGAATGAGGTTAAGAACATACGGAGAAATCGCCGGATAGGGCGGTTCTATGTGCGTATCCCCACGGGATGTCGGGGGTGACAAACGAGAGTTAGAGCTCATCCCACGTGGGTGGCGCGGGCGACGAAGCAATCTCGTCGTCTGACTCATTCCCGAGGCCGTGGATGTACGCAAGCAGCTCTTCCGGTGGCGACATCGGTGAGACCGTCTCGGCATCGGCGGTGGACATGTTGTCTCCTTCGTGTTCGCCTTCCGACTCCTGTTCCTGGTCCTTTTCTCCGGGCGGGATCTCGCCGTTTTCCTCGTAGATGACGTCAATTTGCTCGGTGAAGTGGCGGACGATACCCGGCCGATCACGGTTCGCCCGCTCGTGTTCGAGGTATAGTTCAACGGTCGCGACCTCTTCCATCATCTCGATCGCGGGCGTGATGACCCGCGTGTTCCGTGTATCGAGGAGTTTCTCGGGCGGAAGCTGTTCGAGGAGCGATTCATCGCCACTCATGCTTGTCCTGGGAGTGTCGGTGGCTCGAAGCGGTTCCACTCGTCGAGATGGGAACAGATGTCTGCGACGACGTATTCAATGGCTTCTACCGTCGGCGAGTCGAGAGGTGGTGTCTCGACGATTACAGCGAGCTCGAGGGCATCCTCGAATCGGATGTGAGGGTGTGCGTCGTAGAGTACTTTGACGACAGCCTTCGCAAGTGTGTCTCCATCGAGGGATCTGGGATCGTCGATAGCGTCTCGGGCGACGGCGGTGAGATGGTGCACACGGCGGGTGGCGGCGATACTGGCGTCGATGTCGCTGCTGGTGGAGATGCGCTGTGCGGTCGTGATAGTGTTCATCGGAATGAATCCCTCCACCGAAGCGGGGGACGACAAACGAGGAGTGGTGATCCGGCCCTACGTTACATTATTAGTACGAAGGTAGCGTAGGATGATACATGCCCGAACCTGACCCCGACGCTGGCGCTCCCGCCAGTCCTGAAGAGCGGGGCGAAGCAATGCCTACACCCCCGGAAGGGCTAGCAAAGCGCGTGTGGGAGCCCCTGCAGGTACAGACCGTGTACGATCTAGAGCGAGTCATCGACTACTGCGATGAACTCATCGAGCACAAGGAGCGACCGGTGTCTCCGGATGAGAAGGTCGGAGCGGGTGAGGTCGCAGTCGAGAAGCCACCGCAGAACCTATCCCGCGAAAAGCGGCGTGCAGCGAAAGAAGAGTTTGAGGAAATGAGTACGGAACAGCTAAAGGAACTGTCAGACGAGGAGTTAACTCGATATGGACACCTTCAAAAACGGAAGCTCCCGTGTGGGCCAGGATGCGATGGTTGCCCACATGGTCCGTATCGCTACACTGTCTATCGGGATCTTCGAGGAAAGGTGACCTCGAGGTATGCGGGGAAGGCTGATGGCGAGTAGCACGATCGCGTCGACGAGGCCACTTCTGAGGCTGTGAACATCTTGCTGAGCCCGTCGGATGTCGTCCTTTGACTCGCCTCGATGGTGTAGTCCCTTCGACGTGCTGAAAGGCTGGTACAAGAAGAAGCGTTGCGTAGCTATTACGCAACTCGGTTATTTTAACTTTCATCCGGTCTGATATACTACCACAAAACGGCAACTCGACATGATCGTCTTCAGTTCCTTGTTCAAAATCTGCCATGCCTGATGCAACTGATTCGGAACACTGTCCGAAGTGTTCATTCGACCAGCTAGAGGCATTATACCAGATCAACGTTGAAGCGAAGAAGTACGCTGAGTCGGCAAGCAATAATTACTCCCGGGGAGCTAAAGCGCGAGCGCGGCATCACAGTATTCGGAAAAAGGCACTGTATGCGTTCAAACAGTCAATTCTCGAATCGTTAGTTGAGCGAGACTGCGTCGATGAGGTTCGCCTTCACAAAATCGACAACAGAGAATACTACTGCCTGTATATTGGTGAGTTCTCGTTCCATTCTCCGGTCGATGACTGGAGCGATCCGCCAGCTGATGACTTGTCTGCATCTCCGACGGAGTTGGATTCATTTGAGTCCGCAGCCGGTAGTCGAAGTGACTCTCTTTCGGAGCGTGAAGCACTCACTCGTCTGAGCGATGTGTTTGGGACGCCAAACGACTATCTTTCAGCGCCGTTTGTTGAGTACCATCACCCCGAATTTGCTGGCTGGTCGTATCTCCCGGGGGCGATTGAAGAAGGTGACAAAGTTGACGGGCGTTTCGGTCGAGATACACAGAGTCCGTATGAAGAGTTTCTGTTTGTCGCTGGGGACGAATTTGACACGCAGAACGGACACTGCCGTATTCGTGACCGATACGAGGCGTGGCTGACACCACTCTGGGACCAATCTCCAATCACCCCAAGACCAGTCTACGACGTAGAACTTGATGGAGAGTTGCGAGAAGGTGTTCGACAGCGACGGCTTGTTGATGACTGGTATATTCTCGCTGAAACTCTGCATGACCCGCTTCCCGACGTAGAAGGGAGACAGGCGGAACTCGCAGGCAGCTCCTATGAACAACCCGTCGAGTTCGACCTCGGTGATATTGTCGAAATTGATCCTGACAGGGACGAAAGCGGGCCATATTACTGGAGGATTGTCCAAGCGTCCATCTCCTACAACTTGGTTCTCTGCAAGTTCGAGCCCGTTGGACCAACTGAACACTCCGAACCGTCACTTGCAGTCGAGGAGTTTGCTGATGACGTTGTCGCAGTCCATGATTCCCCACCAGCCTTGGAGTGACTCAGACAGACGCCCCGTTCGTATTCAGCCGTGGGTTGCAGTATCGACGATACGCCCGGAGTCACGACACGCGGCGAGCCACCCATTTTGGTAGCCGATCCCCGCGAGGTCGTCGAAGGGGAATCGGATCGTTACGTGATCGGGTGTAATGTCGGGGAGTTGCACACGGAGCGAGTGTTCATCCTGGTCGGTGGCCTCGAGGTAGTCACTTCCAGCAAGCGCATATAGCTCCCAGACGATGTCCCGACCGTCCTTGGTCGTCTCGGGCCACTCCACATTAGAGAGCACCGTGCGGACGTCCTCGACCCACTGAGCGGTGTCCACATCGTCGTCGGTGATGGCGACATCGTAATCGTCGATGACGCGGTCGGGATCAAGCAGTCCGAATTTCGCAGAAAGGATCCACCAGCGAGCACAGAGTGTCTCAGCGAAATCGCGCTTGAGGCCGAAGTATGTCGAACGGTATTTTTCGCGAGCAGGAAGCAAGCCGTCGTGTTTCGCGTCGCCACACCCGACGAGGGCAGTTCGGCGAACGAGGAGACCACTTCGATCACTATCCTCACGGCCTCCACCGTCAGTCTGAATCGTCTCGATTGTGGTCTGTCTCGTTGGCATCTGTCGTCTCGGAGCGGCGTGAGTCACCCCCGCCACGAACCTGTGTGCATCAGTCGGTGCGATTTTGACACCCGCTGGGGATGAATCTACCTCCGCGGGACACTCAGCGTCATTAGTAATCGGGTGACTCTGATTGTACCTAGGATTCGCTTGATATGGGAGCCGGATTAATAGTGGACGTCGACTGGCGTCACGTAGAACGAGGTCTCGTCGTTCCCTGTATCATCGGTCGCAATCTCGTCGAGAAGTTGTTCGTATTCGGCTTGGCTCCGAATCGCGGTTCCGTATTCGTTGTAGAGGTAGTAGACCGGGCCGGCGTATTCACCGACAGAGTACATCGCATACCGGACGTCGATTGAGTAGGAGTCGATGAACTCCTCTTCGCTTCGGGTTGGGCCGAGAGGGTTCCACGGTTCGACGTCGGCTTTAATACGGGGGCTTTCGAGGAGTTCCTTGTCGGTGTACTCTTCGAATCCCTTGCGGATGACGGCCATTCTTCGAGCGAGTTCGCGAGTGGTTGATACCCAGGCGCCCTCGAGAAGATCGTTCCCGATCTCGGAGTCGGCACGAGCGGAGCCCTCTTCACGGAAGATGTCAGGGAGTGACTCGCTCCAGCGACCACCATCGGTCATGAGTGTGCCGTAGTCGAACGTCGGGTAGAGCGGCGCGTCAACGCCCTCAAAGAGGCCGTGGGCGATGCCGGTCGCGTCTTCGGCGTCGTAGGCTTCGGAGACGACTCTGATGAGCATGTGCATAATGAATTTGGTCAGGGGTAGAGGGCGAATGCGGTATCGTCGGCGTCGATGCCGAATATCGCGCCAGGAGCGTTTCCTTCGGGATCAGTAGATGGATAGAGGATCGTCCCGGACTCGAGTTCGAGAACGACTGTCGATTGCCAATCATGGGCTTGCCAGCCTTCGCGTTCAAGTTCTTCGCTGGTCATTTCACGAACGTCGGCGATGCGCTGTCCGGCGATATTGTCGTCTGTGGTGGATTCCATTTTGAGTGGGCCTCCACCGCGTGGGGGCCCGACAAACGAGCACGAGTTAGTCCGCCGCGTCCTCGTTCTCGTTTTGGGAGTGCTGCACGGGAATCTCGAATATGATGTGACTCTCCGTATCCGTGGTGAGTTCGTCCACCTCGGTCCAGGTGTACCAGGCTTCTTCGAGGAGATCGGTTCGGTTGGGTGTCTCGGAGATGGCGTAGACCGAGGCGCTAATGCCTTCGGTGGCGAAGCGAATATCGACGGTGAGTTGGTCGGTGTCGTCAGGTGAGACACCCATCTGACGGGTTTTGCTATCCGGGACATCGTCACTGCCGCTGTCCTGGTCGTCGAGATCGCCCCGGTAGCGGTGGGGGAGAACGTGGTCGGGGATATCGTTCTGCTCGATCACCGCGTCCTCCCGCTCATCGAGTGTCTCCGTCAGGTCCGTGAGCTTCTCCTCGGCTGTCTCGATTGCGGTCTTCTTCCGGGCGTAGGTCTCATCCATGAAGTGGTACTTCCGGGTGTCGTCGTAGAAACGGATGCCCTCCGACCGCTCCCGTCGCTTGGTCCCCAGTATACCGTAGCCCGCCAGATAGTCAGTCCGATACTCGGCATGGGTGTCACTCACGGTCTGCTCCCGGAGCCGAAAGCGCCCGATTGTTTCAGGCCAGTCGATATCTTCCTGCTCGGCCTGCTGTTCGGCCCGGTCGCGCTCCTCGGCCCGAACCTCCTTGATGTGCGGAACGAGTTCGTCGAGCGCGTCCTGGGCGCTCTCGTGGAACTGCCCGCTCCCGTCCCGCCGGGTCCCCACCGGGTCGACGTATTCGATGTCCCACTCACCGGCGCCGGATGAGACGTCGTCGTCCCGAAGCCACATTTCGGCCAAGTAGCCGTCCGGATGCTCAACGAGGATCGAGGGCTCTTGCTCGGCGTCCTCGTGCTCATCGACGATTGTCCAGTGTTCGGGAACGTCCAGAGAGTCAACGATCCCCTCCATGACCGTCTGTTCGGTCACACTCTCGACGCCCTCGAGCTCATCGACGTCGCCGCCGGCATCCTCGGTTGCCTGGGCATTGACGTCGATGGGGAGACCGTGGCGGGTGATTCCACGGGCCTTTAATTTCGGTATCGTTGTCCGGATCGATTTGGCCGAAGCGTCCCCGATTCCCGGCCACTCCGATAGGTCCTCGGTGTTATCTTCGACTTTCAGGACGTGACTGGCACCCGAACCCATCTCTTTGATCGAGTTGGCGACGTTTCCAGTGACTTCGAAGGCTCGAGTGATCGTGGAGGGGGTCCATGAGCCGTTGGCCAGCGCATCGAGCGCACTCTCCCGAGTTCCACCATCGAGGTATTCCGGGTCCTCGGTCGCCTGGCTGCCGGTGAGATCCGTCTGCCCCTCGATCACCTCGGAAGCGAGGCTGGCCTGCTCGCCGGGGTTAGCAGGCGGGTCGCACACGTCGTTTCGGTTGTCGACGAACTCGTCACTCCTGTCCACGACCTCTCCAGTGGAGTTCGTCGAATTGTTGCTACTCGCGTCGGTCGGCGGTGGTGAGGGCATTCTGTGGGCCTCCGCCGTGCGGGGGCCGGACAAATCGAGCCCTACGCAACATACGGACACCGACAGTTCGCACCGTAACGTAGGACCGGGCGACCGTTACGGCCGCTCGTCCACGACCTCGTCCCAGAGCCCTTCGTGGTATTCGACGTAGTTGCGCTCGGTCTGTGTCCGATATGCGAAAGTGCGCCCGTCTTCGTAGGTGACGATAATGGCCTGCTCGATGGGATAGTGGCCATCTTCGTCCTCGTAGTCCACTAGTTCTGCCCACTCATCGGGTGACCCAAGCGGATCGGGATCGCTGAGATCCCCTCCGTTGGCAACCCAGATCGGGTCATCCGGTTCTTTGACGGCGGGCTCGAGGCGTTCGATTGGCGTCTTCCCCTCGGCGGGCCACACTCCACGTTCCTCCCAGAATGCTCGCATCTCACGGAGGCTTCGACGGACAGTCCCACGGATGGTGAGGAAGTCAGCGTCTTGCCACCCGTCGCGTGACCAGGATTCGCCTTTGTAGGCGATACCCTGCGGGCCGTTCCAATCGAGACCGATGATGTCCGCAGGCGGGTCCGCTGTGAGATTCGGTTGGGTGAGCTCCTGGATGACGCGCCATTGCTTCGTCGGGCTGGCTCCAAGGAGATGCACACGGTGACCGCGCCAGTTGGCGATATCCGAGAAGTGCCACGCTTTGATGTTTGAACGCCCCATCGCGTATCCGAGGACGAGCGATTCCCCGGGGATATCAGCGTTGGCGACGATATCGATGGCCTCGCGACACTTCGGGACGATGATGATGGTCGCGTCTGGGTAGTCGGATTTGAGTTCGCGGGCGGCGTCGACAAACGTGTGTGCTTCCTCAGGAGTGCGGGCATCGCCAACGACACCGATTTCGGGCTCAACCTCACGGAAGCGGGTGAGATACCGATCGAGGTCGGGCCGATTGAAATCGTTGTCGAGCATGAGGATCGGGACGTCAACGTTGCGGAGATGGCTATCCTGAATCCGACAGTCCTCGCGAGCGCCGGTAACGAATCCGAGGGCGTATGCCTCAGTCGCAAACGGGGCTCGATGAAGGAACCCGATGTACTCGGCACGACGAGCGACTTCGATAGGGAGCGCGTCCTCTTCGCGTTCTCGTTCGGTGTTGCTGTCGGCCTCGATCTCGGACCGGTGGTCGGAATGCTCGCCTCCCGATGCCTGGTGTCTGTCCTCGAGTGTGTCAAGAGTCGCCGGCGAGAGGTACGTGGAGAGGTCGAGTTGGCCGTGGCCGATGCTCTCGACTGAACTGGTATTGGAACTCACCATAGGAAGTGGCCGTCAGGATGGTCAGCTGGCGGCGCACGGCTCCGCCGCCGACAAAAACTGGCGGACGAAACCTCGCCTACGCGGAAGACACAGAAGGGGAGCTCGACGACGAGGATGCTCGTTCGGATGGCTCCACGGATGGGTCACGAAGATGGTCGTAGTCGATCTCGAGGCCAGCGATTCCCTCGACTGCGGCGGTCGCGACGTTCCCGGTGAGGCAGTTCTCGACAGTCGCGTAGCCGTGGAGCCGAGCCCACTCACAGGCGTCGGCGATGAGTCCCCGAAGCACGTTCACCGGGTAAGCGAGGGCGTCGGTCTGGACGCTCGCAGTGGACAGCGTGACGGCTTCGGTGTTGTCCCGGGTGTTCTGCTCCCCGGAGTGGTCTCGAAGGCAGAGTACGGCAACCAGGGAGTCTTCTGGCGTCCGGTAGGCGAAGCACGCGACGAGCGGTGCGGTGTCGTCAGATTCGCCACAGTCGTACTCATCGAGGAACGCCTGGGCGTCGGTGGTGAGGGTGGTTTCTCGACGAGCCGGGTGCTCCTCGCGGGTCTGGACAAGTTCACCCTGGGCGACCGTGCGGGGAGAGGCACATGCGGGTCTGACTGGTGTGTTCTGGTCGGTGAGGCGGGCCTGATCGGGACTGACGCGACCGGCGGGCCGTCGGGCCTCGATCGAATGACTGGCGAGGACGTATCTGTAGCGACACTTCCGGTACGTTCCACCCCCGGCGCGGCCCTCACGAGAGTGCCATTCACTCCGGTCAGCTATCGTCGTCCCGAGGAGCTCGAACCCAGCGGCCTGATACATGGTTCCCTCGTTGCCGTTCTGGACACCGGCGTACGTGAGCAGGCGATCGTATCCTTCGAGGCGACTCCACGCACAGCAGCGTGAGAGGAGCCACGATCCGGTATTCGCGGGCCGGTCGGGATGGGCAGCGAAGCGATACAGTTCGACCGTCCGACCGTCGGCGTTGTGTCGCCCCCGCGGGCGTCCGAGGACCGCCATCGCAACCTCTCGGTCCTGGTAGGTGGCAGTGAGTGCGATTCGGAAGGGCGTGGTCACTGGGTCGTGCTGATACGCGACGTCGGGGTGCTTCAGGAAGCCGTTGACACGCTCACGGACTCTGGACCCACGCTCAGCGCGGAGCGATAGGTGCCCCGTTGACGACGCACCACCGGGCGAGACGAGACGGGGGTCACAGTCGCGGTATGTCCGATAGGCGTGGTAGGCGGCAAGGGAGTCGAATTCCGTCTCGAGTATGACGATCTCCCCGGAGTCGATCATCGCATCGGTCTCGTCTTGGTTGGGGAGGCGACCGATACTAAGTGGGCCCCCTGGCGGGACGTACCAGTTGAAGGATCCGATGGAGTCGTCCCCAATGCATCGCCCGATAGCGTTGAGGTAGGGGAACGCGATGATGTCGCCGGCGCGAAGCGGCCGTATCACTCTGGACGAGGGGTGGTGACGAGTACTCACGGGAAAGGAGAGGCGTTAGGCGGATGCCCAGCCAAAGAACAGGTACGTGTCTTCTTCGACGTGAATACATCCAGCAGGGCCCCACTTGCTGTCGATTCGAGAGTCCTGTTCGTCGATAAGCTGGCTGGCGTACTCGGCGGGGTCGGTGTCGCCTACTTCGTCGTCGGGAATACGGGTGAACGAGGTTTTCTCCGCGATGGTCCCGGTGTATCCACCTTGGCCGTAGTGGTACTGGGCGTCCTCGACGGCGTCGCTAAACGCGCTCTTGGCGTCCTCGCCGTTCGCTCGGGTGAAAAACGTGTGAGCGCCCATCAGCGGTCTCCCTCTAATTCGTCTTCACTGAGGTGAACCGCCTCGGCGTCGTCTGGAACAAGTTCCTCATAGGTTCGGAATTCCTGGCAATCAACACAGAAGACTCCGTTCTCACCGATATCGGAGTCGGTGATGGGGCCATTCTTTGTCACTTCGACATCGATATGTCCGTTCGCAAAGCGATGCACAGCTCCGAACTGTACTTGATGGATGATCCACGAGAACCGTCCGTTTCCACAATCTGGACAGACAAGCAACTCCGATTCGGAGTTCATCTAACGACCTCGTATATTCGCCGGTTTGTACTGCGGCTGGTGGTTGCCATCTTGTTTGGACTCCTCCACCGTCTCGGGGGCCACAAACAGGGTAAAATCGATCTCGTATGTGAAAGGAGTCATAGAATCGTTCACAGCCGATTTACTGCGGTGCAAGCGGTAGAAAATGTTGAATCATATATGATTACAGAAGCCGCTGCAAGATACAGAGGACGGGTTCCGCACGCAATCTTGAATACAGGACACAGAGTGAGATGCTACATGAACAACAACATTTCGCTTGACGGACGGACAATGGTCGGAGTCACGAATACTGACGACGGAGAGGTGAGCGGGGACACGAAGTTCCATTTTGAACAGGACGGTGAACGAATCTACGCCCACTACGAGGGTGGTGATGTGGTGGATGGACACCTTGTTGGAACTGTTGAGGGCAACCATTGGGACATCCGATACACACAGATTAACCGGAACCACGAGACTGCAACGGGCCACTCTGTCGGGGTCATCGAAGTTCTAGAAGATGGCCGCCTGCGAGTTGAGGATGAGTGGAAATGGGAATCACAGAGAGGCAGCGGTGAAACGGTACTCGAAGAAATCAAATAAGGTAGCACTGAGTGTGCAAGATACAGCGCGCGTATCTTGCACGCGAGTCTTGACAAGACTTGGATAGACAGAGAGCGCGGAGCTTTCTATGACAGGCTCTCTCGTAATCAACCGTCAGTAGTAGAATGGACACTCAGGGTGAATGCCGGGACGATCCATAGCTCCTCGTCAGTACTGCCGTACTCGGGCTGAGTGTAGTCGCTGGGATCATCAGGGACGGTGTAGCTGTCGATGAGGTCTATGAACTGCCCGGCGCGGCAGATTGCGGTTCCGTCCTCGTCGTAGAGGTAGATGTCAGGTTCGGGTTCGAAGTCAACTTCAGGGCCTTCAGAGAGGTGATCACCCCAGTTGGTGCGGTTGTGGGCTTTATTAAATAGTTCGAGGCCGCGTTCGCTCGCGACGGGCACGGCTTCAGGGAGTGCGCCCCAGCCGATATTGAAAGGACGGATATCCGGGTCGTCGGCTTCGTGGAGGAGCTCAAAGGTCATCCCGTCGAAGCCGGCGGGCTTCTTGGGGGCGTTCTCTCGAGCATCGAATGCAAGGGTGGCCTTGACGATCGCCTCGAAGCGAGATTTCGCCGGCACGACGGCGAACGCGAGTGCGTCAATTCGTTTCTCGTAGGTCACGGAGACGTCGTCGTGAATAGGTCCATAGGGATTCTCCGATTCGAGTTCCGTGTCGCGCTCACATTCCTTGCAGAGGGCCCGATCGGGATCGACGGGGCGATCACACTGGGTACACCGCGGGGCTTCGTCGACGGTGAATTCGCCGGCGTCATTGGGGCCGTAATGCTCGTCTTCAAAAGATGTGTCTCCGAAGTCGTCCTTGCCGTAGAATCTCCGGTCGTCGTCCCAAGGGCTTTCGGCGTTCATGGAGGGATTCCTCCCTCCTTCATAGATTGTTCTCTAATATAAACGAGCGCAAGCACTAGCGGCGAGCTTGAAGCAAAAGGGGGTTCATTGATAGGGTACGCGAGATGCGTCCTGTTCGCGAGAGTCCGCTTGTTGGCGGCGCTGGTCGGCCTCGAACATGAAGCGAGCGCTGGCTTTGTCCCCATCGAGGGTGCGCTGATCGACGGCGGTATCTGCAAACAGCGTCCTCTGGCGTCCGGACGCGTCCTCGGGAACCGTCTTCTCACCGTTCTGAGCACGGATAGCGGAGAGAGAACGGTTGTCGACGAACTCGTCGGAGCCGCCGGTCTCGATTCGTGAGGCTCGCTCCCGGGTATCAACGTTGACTCCGTGGTGAAAGAGCGTGGTCTCGAAGGGTTCGTCATCGAGGGCAAACAAACCGGCCTCGTCGATGATCTTCGTCTCGGTATTTTCGGGGTCATCTTGAGCTTCGTCTTCGTGTTCAGTTGTCACGAAAACAGACTGGTGATGCACAGTGAACGAGCGGTGTCGGTTCGGTACGCTGGCGCTGGTGTCGGTATCAGTACTCATAGATTGTAGTTCCTGCAGAACGGGTGATTCGACTGATATGATTCTCACGTCGTGCGGATTAGTGGGGTTGATGAGGCAGGCGATCCCCGCACCGCGTCCGGAGGCGACAAACGAGTTGGCCGTGGGCAGGCCGGTCTTGGATTTATATTGATGAGTTTAGCCATGACGGACCACTATATCCCAAATTCCATCGTGTCTGTAGAATCAAACTCGCCGAGGTTCTCGTTCCCGTTGAGGAGGATGATACGAAGTGTGTCGAAGTCTCCATCAAGGCTCCCCGTCACCGTAACAGGCCCGTACCAATACCCCTCTTCGTCGCGAACCTCACTCTCGGAGCAGGCAGGGTCGTGGCTGTACGCGAGGTAGATCGTCGCGGTGGGCCCCCTAACATAGAGATGATTGACGCCAAAGTATCCGCACTTGTTTCTGTAGTGGAAGCCGCCCTCTGCCGTGAACGCACCGTCGCCGTCGACGGTGAGCTCGAGGCCGTCCACCCGGTGCATCGTGTGGGGCGGGCTCACGACCCAGTCCTCGATGGTCGAATTGTGGACGGCAACGTCGGCGAGTTTCTTCCCAGGCTCGGGATCGTCGTAATGCGGATTCCAGTCGTTCGTGGCGGGCGAGGTGATCGGCCCGACATAGACGCGGTCAATTTGGTCGAAGCGTTCAGGATATCTGGTGTACGAAGGGGGGAGGTCGCCAGGCATCACGCCGGGACCGTTCGGCAGTCCACCAGGTCTCTCGTCGTCAGGGTCAGGCTCGGACGTTGGTTCGGGGGTTCCGTCGCTGGTGTCGGGTTGGTTCGTCGTCGTGGACGTTCGAGCAGGAGTCTGCCCACCACCGCTCCCGGGTCCGTCTTCGTCAGTCGCGTTCTGCTCGCTGTTGACGGGTTCTGCGCCGAAGACGCCGAGACATCCGGCGAGGCTGGCGAGGCAAAGTGTCCCAATACCGCCGAGAACAGTCCGACGGGTTACTCGTCGAGTGCTGCCGGGAGTGACTGCTTTCGGTTGGGAGAGCGGATCTTGAGGGGTCATCATAGAGAGCGGTCCCGCTTCTACACCTGTTCGCGTTCGTCGTCGGACTGTTCTCCTTCTCGTGCTCGTTTCGCTCGGAGCTGTCGAGCCTCACATTCGGTGAGGGCTTCTTCTGGGACGCTGAGATAATCGAGCGCCCACTCTTCGATCTCAGGAAGCGTCATCGGGTGAGGGAGTTCGTGATGCCCGACGGGACGGGCGAGGAAGGAGCCATCATCGTCGCGAAGATCCTCATCATAGTACCCGAGAAAGTATCGCTCGAGGCCGTTCACCCCTGGACCATCCATGATGGTAATCATGGTGAAGGAGTCCGCCTCGAACTCTGATTCGAGGCTGAGGGTCGGATATTTGGAGGTAATATTCACAGGTACAGTAGGACTGGTCTGCTCATAAGTGAGACTGAATCACATCAAATGTGGCGGCTACAGTTCTTTCGAAGGACATGGCTCTTCTATCTCAGCGCCGTCGGTGTCGTCCAGACAGAACTGCCTGTTCCATAGGTTGAACTGGAGTTGCTCGCAGAATCGACACCAGGCGGTATTTTCCTCGTATGGATGCCGATTCGGGTCGATTAGGTTCCCACAGATACACTCAACCAACGGGTCGGCAACGTCAGGACGGCCCGGCTTCCCGGCAGCGAACGCGCTGAGGGGGACGACTCGCAAGCGCCCGGGTTCGGTTGCTGCGTCTGCCGGCTCATCGGCGTAGGCAGCCGCGATGAGTGCGTCGACGGCATCGCCGTAGTCCATGTACGCTTGGAGAGTGCGAATCCAGGCGGGGACGCGGTCGGCCCACTCAGGGTCAGTCACACGAGCGTGAGCGGCCTTCGACTGCCACGACGTCGTATCGGCCGAATCGAGTGCCCAGAGGGTCTCGGCGTCATCGAGAACGGTCTTCGAGATCCCGAAGCCGTGGAGCGCATACTTCGAGGGGATAGCGTCGCGCAACTCCTGAATGATCGCACGAACTTCATTGGTTTTGTTCGGGCGAAGAATTGACCCGATGCCAAGCGTTGGTGAGGCGAGGCCGTGCTCTTTGAGGTAGTCGAACGACCACAGATACTCTTCGATGTCGTGCCCCTGCAAGACGGCAACGGGTTCGGCGGTGAGACCGACGTCCTCCGCAGTTTCCAGGCAGTAGACGTGGTCGCGTATTGACCACTCCTGGTGGGTGCGGACATCCCGGTCGGCGTCGCGAAGAAGATCGTGGGCACACGCCCAATCCCGGAGCGTGTACTTTTCGATTTGATCGTCGTACTCGCTCAAGTAGGCAACATAGTCGTCGATGCTCGTCGGGTAATGGTTGAACTTCTTCTGAACGCTGTACCCGCCGGAATCGATGAACCAGTTCGGCCCCTCGAAAGGGCGATTGTCCCGGCGAGCGTAGGATATCATCGCGTATCCAGGGTGTGGGATGGCGTTGAGGTCGACACCAGCAGCGAGAAGCGCTTCCAGATCGTCGAGATCGAGTGCGTCGGGATTTGTGGCGGCAAGTGCAGCCGTCCCGATGGCTTTTCGCGATGATCCGGACCCGACCGTGTAGTGGAACTTGAACCGCTCACTCTCCTGTACTCCAGGCGATAGCGATTCACCGTGAGAAGGCGATCGCTGACCGGGACTGGCGGGTGCTTCTGAGGACATCGTCTCTGATCTCGCGCACCTTCCAGCGAGCGACAAACGGAGGCAGTCGGGTGGCTTGGCGACCGAGCAATTGGGGGTTAACGAGATGCACAGTTGTCGCGAATTGAATCGGAGTCGAAATCTCACCTATTTGGTTCGTCCAGGAGTTCGATGGTGACGGCCGCCTCAAGATGATGCCACAGTAGACCAGACCGGAACGTCTCAGTAAGGGTTGTTGCGCAATCAGGGAATTGAGCAGGCTCTTGGACGTCGTGGAGATCGTACACCCGAGCAAGGGTCTGGAGCGTATAGGCGATGGCGACGAGATCGCTTCCAAAGGTGTCGCGGTCAGTATGGAGGAGATCGTCGAGCGCCGAGTAGCGGGCCTCGAGCAGTTGGTCGGAACTCACTGTTTCGAGCGAGGTTCCCATCTCATCGAGTTCATCAAGGACGTTGTCGACGAGAGATTCGACGAGCGGTAGCGGTTCGGGGACGGTGTTGGAATAAACGTCTGAGTCATTCGGAGACTGCCTCCCCATGATTAGTGCCACCATCACCTTTGGCCTCGGCTTTCTCACGGAGGCGAGCTTTCTCGGCACAGTGGTCGGCATACACCCGAGAAAAGCGATTACGCTGGCTCTCGAGGGTCATCTGGGAGCACCGGGCTCGGCGAGCTCGGTCGAACGCAAACGGGTCGCGATACTGCAGATGCGTCGGGATACTGACTTTCGCGAGGTCACCCCCGGATGAGACACCGAGTTCTCTAAGATAGCGTCGGAGCAGCGCCTCCGTAGAGCCGATTTTCGACCGCAGTGCTCGAAGCGTGCGCTCGTGACCGGATGCGAGGCCATCGCGCGCCTCGTAGTCGATAGCATCGAGGTCGATATCATCCCACCGAGGCACGTTATTGGGCGTAGAGTCACCGGTCATACACTGGCTTGCGCTTCGTCCGGGATATTCGCGCTCGGTGCGTCTGGGGTGATGGGTGCGCAGACAGCGGGTGGGTCGGGGTCGGTGTCGTTGTTGTCCTGAAAGCGACGGGCGATTCGGTCGTGGAGTGTTGTGCGCTCCCGATCGTCGTCCGTGTCATCGTACGGACGACCGGCAGGGAGGGCGATTCGACCGGAGATCGTCCCGTCGCCGTGAGCGGTGAAGAGGACATGGTCGGTGGCGTAGCCAAACGTGTTGACCGCGAGTTCGTGGAGCTGTTCTACTTCCCTACGGGTGCGTTCGGGCGCGTCTTCTGCGACTTCATAAGTCATGTTTGTACGTCCCTCACCGATACGGGGGGAGACAAACTTGTCCTACGCTACGCTCGCGCCCGTGTTGTAACGTAGGACGTTGAGCGCCGGAAGAACAATTCAAAATGCTCCGATCGAGACCTGTTCGGTGGTGTCGCCACCTTCTTCGGTGGGTGTATCCGAGCGGTCCATATCTTCGAGCGTTTCGGCACAGATATCGAGCGGGCACGTTCCGTAGTGGCCTTCGTCGACAGCGAGGCGGTCACGTGTTCGGTGTGGATGGACGAAATTTCCACCGTGCCCCGACGGGCGCTTGCATTTCGTGCCGATGGGAGCGCCACACGACAGGCACTCCACCTCGAGGACGGGGTCGCGGGGCCACGTTCGATCACAACCGTCACGATTGCACGAGATAGTCATGCGAACTCGTCGAAACCGGTCTGGGAGGTCTCACTCGGGTCGAGCGTGACGTCGAGATTCGATGCGAGTGTTGGTTCTTCGGGCATCAGTTCCGGGTCGACGTCCGGCTCGGGCTCAGTGTCCGACTCCTCTTGTACGGCGCCGGCTTCGGTGTCGTCGTTCAGGTCGTCGACGTGGGGCGCACCGAAGAATCGGGTGAGGACACGGTCACGCTCGCCGGAGTCGAGTTCTCGTACGGGATGGTCGCCCCGGACGAGCTGGGCGGTGCTGATGAACCACACGCGGCGGGCCTCAAGTTTCAGGGCGTCACCCAGGAGGACATATCCGGTCATGTCGTTGAGCACGAAGTTGAGTACGGCCATCTTCGCGCAGAGAGGATCTTTGTCGTATCCGAGGTAAACGGCCGGAGCCTCCGGTGCGAGGTCCCGGAGTCGGCGGGCACTGTCGGTGATGAGTCGACCGCTTCCACACCCGGAGATATCACCGATCACGAGCGGGTCTTCGGGCGTTGCCTCACGAAGACTGTCGGCATCAGGGAGATTTATCTGGGCCATCGCTCGGCTCACCGATCCGGGCGTGAAGTACTGGGCGAAATGCTCGCTGGTGAGACCGTAGTGTTCGTAGACGCCCCCGAGGATGTCTTCTCGCGTTTCCTCCATCGCGAGGACGAGACCCCCGAGGGCGTTGGCGTGCAGCGTCGCGAGCTCTCGAACCGTCTCCTTGTCGCGACCATCCTTCCGATACCGATCGAGAGGTTTCTGGTAGGCGTCTTCGTCGCCGGAGAAGCTGGCAACCGCCATGTTGACCCAATCGGAGAAGACCTGGTAGGGAGAGTCGCCCGTTTGCTGACTGATGTCCTCAAGCGGGTCGGTGACGTGTTCGCTGTGTTCGGGTTCTAGGAGTGTCGCCATGGCTACGGCAGACCTCCCGATGTTCGCGGCTGGTGGGAAACGGCGATCTCGGGACTGACGAATCGACGAGCGCGGTGAGGGACGTCAATCCCCCGGCTAAGGGGGATGAAAATCGAGTCGTGGTCGCCGCAGACGATGCTTGCGAGGAGTTCGTGTTTGCACATGACCCGGTAGGGTGCGGATTGCTTGTACGGGCACGAACAGGTGAGGGCGTCCCCCCACGGGATGAATGGGTACTGACTCCCGCTGTCGTACTCTCCGACAAGGATGGGCGCGGGGAGTTCGATGCCGTAGTCAGCGAGGGCCACTGGCTCGTCGGTGTTCGCGTGTGAGAGAGCAGATTCGTGGAGGACGTATACCGAGTCGAGGTCGTGTTCTCGGGCGACCTCGTCGGGGTCGGTGTCGTCGTCGACGAGGACCATCCCGACGAAAGCGTTGTGCTCGAGGAGGCGGTTGGCGTCGGGAGTGGGTCCGATGCACTTCTCGATCAGCGACCCGTAGGACGACTCCTTGAGGATCTGTCGGAGATTCGCGCCGGGGATAAGTTCCTGATACCACTTTTCCCGGTCCTTACGCACCTCACGCACGGCGTCGCGGGCGTCGGATTGCTCGCGGGCTTCGCGGATACGTGCAGCGAGATAGGCAGGTGCGTCGACCAGAACAGTGTCATCGTCGGTGTGTTCGTAGAATTTCTCCTCTTCGCGAATCCGTACTTCGCACGATGCCTCGGCGTGACTGAGGCCCACCGGCTTCTGTTTCACCCCTCTCCAGGGATGGGTTGCGGGGGTCTCGGCTTTGTATTCCCACGGATTGTAGTCTCCGAGGAGCTGGTCGCGACGGACAGGCCCGCCGCGCATAAAGTCGAACCGAATCTGGTGTTCGATGGGTTCGACGTTTGGTGGATCGCGGTCGACATCGTAGTCGTAGTCACGGTCCATATGTGCGAGTGCGCCTGGTGGCAACGCCAAGTGGGGCACACTGCCGTCGGCTGAGTGGATGGTTCGACAGGACATGATTGACGAAGGGCGGAGTGCTGACGTCGGTCGTCTGCTGGACGCCCCGCTACCGACGCGGGGGGTGACAAATTGGCCCAGAAAAGGTCCTACGTAACGAACCGAGTGTCGTCGTAGCGTAGGACTATCTTAGAATGATTCGCAGGGATCCTCGTACTTTCAAACGTAGCAGATCCTCAACCGAATGAAATCACGTTGACCGATCACAGCCCGGCTAGCAGGCTCGCGAACTGGTCGAGTCTGTCGTCGAGACGCTCGGGTGTGTAAACGGCCTCTTGGCGTTCATAGTACAGCGAGAGTTCGGAGGCCCTGTCAGAGAGCGACCCGGGCTGGCAATCGGTCGCGATAGTGAGCGAACACACGGGGGCATACGATCGCCGTATCTGGTCGATGACGGCGTCCGTCGAGGAGGGGTTGTCGTCTGTCACGGTGATTATCAACGGCTCGTCGCGCTGTGCTTCGACGAGCTCATGGGCAAGACCAATTGCATCAGCGAGGGGCGTCCCGCCACCACACGTCTTATCGAGGAGATTTGCCTGGACGTGGCGAGTGTCTATGCTGAATGGTTTCACGAGGCGGGCGTCACCGTCGTAGAAGTCCGTGATCGCGACGCGAATCCCGAGGTTCTCGGCGGCGAGCGCGAATCGGGCGAGGGCCTGCGTCGCGACCTCGATCTTCGGTGGTGACCCCCGACGCATCGACCCAGAACGGTCGAGGACGAGGACGAGCGCGTACTGCTTTTCGTTCCCAAGCGTTCGAGATTTGCACACGCGGGGGTCGCCGATGGCGAGGCGATGACCGGCCCGCGAATCGTAAGCCCCGGCAGAGAGGCCACGCCGCACGCTTTTGCGGCGGTCGAGCCGGAGGTACATCTCGAGGGTGTCTGCGACTTGATCCGCCCCTTCTTCGATAGCGCCCCACTCACGAGGAGGGGCGAGGTCGTCGCTGATAGGGAAGATATCGAGGTCGTCCAGGCATCCAGGCCCACCCTGTTGCTCACCCCCTTCACTGTCCCGTTCTTCTCCATTCTGTGCTTGCTGGCGCGCGGATCGTTCGAGCTGGTCAGCGAGCGCGGAGAGTTCTTGCTCAAGGGCCTGTTCGTCGATGCCTTCGCGCTCGGACTCACCGTGGGCCGCGCGTTCGTCTCCGGCGAGGGCATTCTCGTAGGTGGCTTCGTCTTCGTCGGGTGACCTCGTCGAACTCTCGGCGTGGGCAGGCCCCTCCGGGATATTTGGCTCCGATTCAGCGTCTGATTCGGCTTCGGGCTCTGAACCGGACTCCGATTCCAAACGTGCGTCGGTGTCCATGTCCTCCGCCGCCGCGCCACTGCTCGCTGTCTCGGGCGTCGGGGTCTCCGCTTGGTCCGACTGCCCTGCATCATCCAACTCGTCCGAGGAATGCTCGTCGTCACCCTCGCCTGCGCCCGGATTATCGTCGATCTCGTCTTCGCTTGTATCGGGACTTTCGCTCTCGCGATCGTCTTGGGTATTGCCGCCAAATTCCCCGAGAGTGAGCTGGTCTTGGTTCTGTTGCTGAGTGTCGATAGAACTCGACGCGGCGGATTTCGGGACGTCACCCGTGTTCTTCTCGGGCGATGGTGACTTCGACGGTGCTTCTGTCTCGGAAGAGTTGGTCTCTTGACCCGGGTTCTCTCCCTGTTGTTCCTGCTCACGTTGTCGGGCGCGGTCGGCGGCCTGCGCGATGGCTTGGGCCCGACTCGACGGTTCGGAGTCTGACTCGGTCTGTCCCTCACCTTCGCTCTCATCTTCGTCTCTGACATCGGTGTCGTCTCCCCCGTTTTGAGCGGCGTCAGGTCGCTCCTTGTCGGCTTCTGCGCCACCTGTGTCCTCACCATCCCCGTGGCGCTCCTGTGCGCCCTGACCGCTGCTGGGGGCCTGTTCGTCACCTCCTCCTTGATTGTCGATATCGTCGACGTCGGTGGGGTCGGGATCGTCGGTAACCGGCGGTTGCTCGAAGACGTTTTGGCGGGGGTCACTCGTTGCTTCCCGCGACAGTGAGACGTCATTCGGATCAAAGTCTTCGGGGAGTTGTGTCGGGGACTGTGGCTGTGGCTGTGACGGTCCCTGTGAATCCTCATCTGTACCAGCGTCCCCCTCGCCGTCCTGTGGGCCTTCGTTTCTACTGGAGATGTCGTCGCCCGCGTCAGGGTCGGATGGCGTCTCGGGCGGATCTGCGGCCTCGCCACCCCCATCCCCGCTGGACTGGTCTTGCTGCCCGCTTTCGTTCTCGTCGACGGCCCCCTGTTGATTGTCTTGGGCGTCCTGTTCCTGCTCTTCTTCGTCCTCTTCTTCGTCCTCTTCGTCGGCCTCGAGGACGGGCTGAATATGGTCGGTCCAGGTCTGGATAACCTGTCGCGCTCGACGGATCGAGGCGGTCTTGTCGTGGTTGTGAGTGATGTCTGATCGGTCGGCGCTCCGAATCGCGTGTACGTCGTCAGACAGCGTACACAGTTCCGAATGAATCGCCTCGAATGCATCCCGATCCGCGTCACTCTTGAACTGTATGCGAGGGTCATCTCCGTCGAGGAGAACGTCGGTCGTCCCCGTCGGATAGATGGCCTCGTCGTACAGACAACCCGTTACGGCGTCCCAGAAGGAGTAGCGGATTTCCTCCCCATCAGGGATATCCTCGGGGGTCTGCGAGTGAAGTCGCCGGGTGAGTTCGAGTCGGATCCCGGCGTTATCGCTGAAATTCTTGCCGAAGATAGCTTCGGACTCGATTGCGCCATCCTCGACGATGTTGATAAGGTCGTGAACCTGAGTGTGGTACTCGGGGTCGATCTCGGCCACGAGGAGTTCCGAGATGGCTGTGATGGCGGTCTTGAGTATATGGAGAAGTTCGTGAAAAGCCAATCCGAACTGGTGGGCATGGTCGGCGGTGAGCTGGTCGTTGAGTGGGATTCGCGTGAGATCGGCTTCGTTCCCGGTCACCAGTACCAGGTAGTCGGCGTCGACGCCGGCGAGCAACTGTTCGGCCTGAGCGCGTTCGATTTCGGTCGCATCCGAGGAGACGATGGCATCGACGTCGGCGGGGAGAACGGCAGCAGTCTGGACGCTGGAGGAAATGACGACGTCGACGGTCACATCCCTGGGTAAGTGACCGAGGATAAACTCGCGGAGACGGTCGGCCCGCTGTGTAGAAATTCGCGATCTCACAGCGACGTTTGGTTTGAGGTCGTCTGCGACCTGATGGCGTTGAACTGACATGGTTGGAACAGGACCGAGGCGGGGACGGACGAGTAATGGACAGAGCATGCTGCCCCTCGCCGTCACGGGGGCGCACAAACAAGCGCGATGGTTCCTCTAGGAGGGTGCCATACAACTCTTCACAAAGTATTGTTTCAATCAATAAATGGTGAATCAACTGTTCAGTACTCCTGCGAGTCTTGCACAGAGACGTTGCGAAATTTCTTTGCGTCTGCCAACTGATTGCTACTAATATGAGGCTTCCCTCCCCCTCATACAGTGGTTACGCAGAATTTGTAGCGACTGTTCTCGTGACCATCGCGGTTCTCCAATACGTCGGTATCTTTGGCCCCACCGGGGATATTGATGTAACATATCTCGTTGGGATGGGCCTTACTCTTCCAGTGTTTGCCTATCTCCTGACTGTCGCTTTCGAGAACGTCGCTTGGGTTTCGCAGTGGGATAGACTGGTTCAAAACGAAGGGTGAGAGCAGGTCGAGTTACACGCCGAATGACACGGCTGGCTCAGCAAATCAGGAATGGCATCGGAGTGACCACGTGCTGAATAGATGCTCTGTACTGATCAAACCAGGAGTCTCGAACATTAGAGTATGCGAATCATTATATGACACCTTCTTTAGAGGTAGTCGTTGAGCGTTTCGTAGGCGTCCTCGGGATACTGGTTTGGTTCGGCGACTCCCCAGAGCACTCCTTTGACGGCAGCCTTTGGGTACACTCCGTCTTCGATGTGTTCACAGAGGATAGTGAGATTCCGCGTCGAGAGCGTCGGCCAGGACTCTTTCTCCCGGGTCTTGTGGGCGAATTGGACGATCTTTGTAAGCGTCGGTCGATCCACGACGGGTTTACCGCTGTTCACCTGCCTGTCGAGCGTATCCACTTCTTCCTCAACATCCTGGATGTAGGGCTGCTCGAACGAGCGGAAGCGGCCTCTCGTCGCCGAGTTCATCGGCTCCGAATCCCGGTACTCGCGGGTCGGCGGGTTCATAGTGATGACGAGGCGGGCCGACGGGTGGGGCTCAACGAGTTCACCGTGACTCTTCACCAAGAGCGTCCCCTCGTTCAAGAGTCGGTGTAACGCGATGGCAGCGCCGGCCTGCATGACGGGGAACTCGTTGATGACGATCGTATCGCCGTTCAGAAGGCCCTGTTTCACGGCGCCGTTGCGGGGAACGATGACGTCGCCATCGGGAACGAGCGGGCCGAAAAGGTCCTCGGGTTCGGTCGCTCGGTCGACATCGATTGACTGGTAGCCCCGGTTTGTCTTGTGGCACAGATACTTGAGAAGGTAATTCTTCCCCGACCCACGCGGCCCGACCACCCGAATCGGGATGAGGCCACGGGCGAGTTTCTTCGCGATGAGTTCGTCAAGGGGGAGCTGGAAGCGTGGGTCGATGGGGACGGCAGGTGGGACGACCTCGCCGTTGTCGTCGACCGGGAGCGCGTCATAGGCTGCGTCGGGGTGAGTCGCGGCCTTCGGGACGCTCGGGTAGTCGGGATCGTCGAGGATGTGCAGGCCAGTGGTGACGGGGCTCCCGGCGTTGCGGCCGATATCGGAGACGTACATTCCGCGCTCGTCGTCGGGCTCCCACCCCTCGGAGTGGTACTGGGGTTCACCGACGGAATCGGTGACGAGCGAGAGGTCGGTGACGCGAGCGGCAGCCCGTTCGGTGTCGGGGTCCATCCGCTGGTCGTAGTAGGTGGCGGCGTTCTTCGCGAGGCGGAGTCCAACGGGGACGTGCGTGGCGGCCTCTTTGAGGAGGTTCTCGGCGCGGCTCTCGGTGAGCGTGCTGGTGAGGCCGGCGATGTCGTCAACGTTGGCGTCCGCGAGCGACTCGAAGGCGTCGTACCCGGCGTCTTGGAGGGCGTCATTAATCGTGTCGGTCACGACTTCGATCATGCGGAAGTCAACGTCGGTGTCTTGTTGGAGTTCGCCGAAGGCATCGGTGATGACCTCGGGTTCCGTCCCCTGTGGTGAAACGCCGGTGATGGTGGCGTTCCCGCTCGAAGAGCGATCTAGCGTGTAAATACCGGCGTCGTCCCCCTCGTCGATGAGGTCGGCGGCGTCCTGGTCGGAGAGGTCGACGTAGTCGGACACTCGTAGCGCCACTCGCTCGACAGGGACGTTGCCTCCTTCACGTTGGAGGAGTCGGTTCACGAGGTGTGAGAGGACAACCTGGCCTTCGGGAGTGGTGTCGCCACTCGCGGTGGATGCTGAGGACATGAGTTCTGGTGGTCGAGGCGTTCTGTCTGGGCCTTTCCAGCCCCTTCACCTGTCGGGGGGCGACAAAAATGGCGTTCCACCGTCAGAGAGCGTGCAACGGTCGGTGTCTAGAATCGAATTCCGAACAGGGAAACGAGGTACGGCTCTCGATTATAAAGAGCAAGGCGAATACCCGCGCCTTTAGGCCTGTCTCTTACCCACAAATCGAGTCGTTGCCGAGGTCAATAAATCCGATCGAAACCTCGATATCTACAGATTTAACACTCCTATGGAACGATTTTGCTAATCCCGTGTACCACATTCAGTAACCCCCTACCGCCGAGATCATCGCCCGGATCACTCCTCGCCTCGATCTTCCGATTGCAGATTGGGTTCGACAGCGTCTGAAACGTCTGTTTGGGACTCCGTGAACTTATGGGTAAGAGACAGGCCTTTAGGCGCGGGATGAATTCGACAACCCATTCCACAACCCACCATCTATGGCAGGGCCGGATATTCCACCAGTCTCAACCCACACTTTTACAACAGAAACAAGTATAAGTGATTATACAGGCGTTCAAGATGCTGGAAGTCCACCGAACACACCAAGCGAAAATCCTCAACCACCAGCAGGTAGAGGAACCGCTCAACCGGCACGGGTGGTCGGCCAGCAAGCTCTGGAACGTCGCTAACTACCACTCCCGAGAAGTGTGGGAGGAAACGGGCGAGATTCCCGACCACGGCGACCTCAAAGACGAGTTGAAGACCCATCCAAAATACAAGGGACTGCATAGTCAGTCCAGTCAGCGCGTTCTGGAGGAACTCGCTGAAGCCTTTAACTCGTGGTACGGCAAGAGGCAGTCCGATGATCGCGCGAATCCGCCCGGCTACTGCAAGAAAAACTACTACGACAACGACGGCAACCGCGTCCACGAAGAACACCCCCGTTCGACGGTGACGTGGAAACAGAACGGCATCCGCCACGACACGAAGAACAACTGTGTCCGACTTTCGAAAGGCGCGAATCATAAGGAACACCCGAAAGCGTGGGAGTACATCCTTGTCGAGTACGAGACGCGCCCCGGCGTCACCGTCGATAACCTACAACAAGTTCGCGCGGTCTACGATAAGTCGAATGAACGGTGGGAGCTGCATCTCGTCTGCAAAGACGAAGTCGAGACGCCCACCGCACCCGGCAACGAAACGGCGGGTATCGATCTCGGCATCAGCAACTTCGCTGCCGTCGCCTACAGCACCGAAGACGCCGACCTGTACCCCGGCAACCGCCTCAAACAAGACGGGTACTACTTCCCGAAAGAAATCGCCAAGTGCGACGACTCGGGTGGCAAACGGGCCACTCGACTGCATCACAAGTGGTCGGAACGCCGCACCCACTTCTTCCATTCCTTAGCGAGACACATCGTTGAACAGTGCGTCGAGAAGGGTGTTGGGCGAATAAATGTCGGAGACTTGGAAGGCGTCCGCGAGGACGAAGACGGCGACTCGAAGAATTGGGGTCGGCACGGCAACCTTGACTTGCACGGGTGGGCGTTCGACCGCTTCACGTCGATTCTCACGTACAAGGCGAAGGTCGAGGGAATCGAAGTCGTGGAAGTGTCAGAGCGCGATACGAGTAAGACGTGTTGCGTGTGCGGTAGAGAAGACGATAGTCAGCGTGTCGAACGCGGCTTGTACGTGTGCGAGGAGTGTGATGCGGCGTTCAACGCTGACGTGAACGGGGCGGAAAACATCCGCCACGACATCAACAATAGCGAAAGTAACTCTGAGTCTTCGGCCAGTTTGGACGAGGATAGGAGTACCGGCTGGTTGGCACAGCCCGGAGTCTACCTTCATGACCTCTCCCGAGGATTCCAACCTCGGACAGAGGTGGTGGACTGCAAACCCTAATATCCCAATCCAGCGGTGCGGTGCCGTGGGATTCCTCCGCGTTCACGCGGAGGAGGATGTCAATACTCCATTCGTCTGATTGTTGAAAGAGTGGTTATCTAGAGAATTGATATCTGTTCTCGACGGTATCCGCGAAATCGAACGCCTTGACTAACTGAACGTGATTCTCGTAGCTGTGTTGAGAGAGTGCTCGCTCAATCCCACGGAATGCGGCTCTGTCGTTCGTGTAGATCGCTATCGAGTTTGTGAGTCCGTCTTCCAAGAGCGTAGCAGCCGCCCCACCTACTTCTGCATCGGCTTGCTCTATCGTATGCTCGGGACGCTCAGTTGCGGCGGAGATATAGTGTCGAACCATATCCATCGTGGCTGAAACGACGGGGTTCGAGTAATCAACTTCATCCAAGACCTGCACCCAGCCGGATTCTATCGCATCGTCAATTGGAGGTTGGTCGTAGGGATAGGACTCTGGCGTGAGTTCGTCGTATACTCGCTGCGGGACCAAGAGAACGATATCGTGTTCGGTCACTGCCCGCTTGAGCAGGCCAATCGTATCGTGGCGCTCGAAGCGAATGAAGAGATTCGTGTCAATGAGGTGGCTCTCGACATCGGGAAAGAGGTGTTCCGGCACGGGTACTACTCGCCGGTTCGCTCGTCGACATCTGCGTCCAACGCCTCGATATCGATTTCCGTCGAAATCTCGTTTTCTACATCAAGGAGGATTTCCTGGAGTTCCTGGAGGATTGTTTCGGCTTCGAGGACGGGAATCTCCTGCTCGCGAGCCATAATCCGGGCAGTCATCTCCGATTTCGTGTAGGCCCGAGCGTATTCGATTGCCGTCGCCAGACCGCTGACTTCGTGGCGTTCGACGTAAAGTTCGATATTGTCGTTTGAGTCGCGTTGAGCCAGGGCAACGAGAAGCGTCGGGGTGATTTGAAACGTCTCTTCCCCGGTCTGTATGGTCATATCGACCCGACGAGCGCTATATCGGTGCGGCTGAGAGTCCGTCACGCGCTTGAGGACACCGATTTCCACGAGATGCTTGACATCCTCGTAGACCGTGGTTTGAGAACTCGCAGAACGGCTTGCGAGCTCCTCTACAGTGGGGGTGTCGAGTTCGAGTACCCGAGCGTACAGACGTGCCAACCGTTCGTTCTGGATCACGTCAGAAACTGCCAGCATCGTATCCAACGGGTGCGAACCCGAGAGAGCTGATTTGGCCATGTATTTTAATTTCCGCGGAATACATAAAGTTGTATCGGTGGGCTAAGTGGTGCTTCCAACCGTTGATTGGGGGGTTTGTTATTCCTCAAACCGGAGAAGAGACTCATTATTTGATAGAACCGTGTGTAAGAGATAGAAGATTATGCAGCACGCGCCGATTTGAATCTCTCTACTGACCGTATCTTAATATCCTCAAAAGTAAGTTTATTCAACAAGCAAAATAATACTACTTAAGACAAAATGACGTTTTCATTTGATACCACGTATAAAAATTTGGACCCAAACCTCTATTCGAGAGTAACGCCAAAAAGTATCGCTAATCCAGAAATTGTAGTTCGTAATGACGGGCTCTGTGCTGATCTTGGATTGGATCCAGCGGAACTCAATACTACCATTCTAGCAGGCCAAGACCTCTTGGAAGAACCAATCGCCCAAGCATATGCAGGCCACCAGTATGGGAGCTTTACCGTCCTGGGCGATGGGAGAGCGATGATACTCGGCGAACATGTGCGCGATGGTGATAGATACGATATCCAATTAAAAGGCTCCGGTCGAACGCCGTACTCCGGGAGAGGCGACGGCAACGCAACTGTCAGCTCGATGCTCAGAGAGTATCTGTATTCATATGCGATGCAGAATCTACACATCAAAACATCGAGAAGCCTAGCTGTCCTCGAAACTGACGAAGCGATCCGACGACGGCGGAAGGAACCTGGAGCCATTCTTGTCCGAGTGATGAACAGCCATATTCGATACGGGACCTTTCAGTATGTTGCAAGCCGAGCAGCCGACGAACTACAGCGATTCACTGACTACGTTATCGACAGACACTACCCACAGCTAACTGCAGCGGATCGTCCATACCTCGATTTCTTTGATGCAGTCATGCAGTCGTCGATTGAGATGGTTGTCGACTGGCTGCGTGTCGGATTCGTTCATGGCGTGATGAATACCGACAACATGAGTATCGATGGAGAAACATTTGATTACGGGCCCTGTGCGTTCATAAATTACTATGATGAGGATGCGGTCTTCAGCTCGATCGACAAGCACGGGCGATATGCGTTCGGCAACCAGCGACCCATTTTGCGGTGGAATCTCGAACGTCTCGCAGAGGCGCTCCAACCGCTGTGTACACGAACGGCGCTCACGTATGATGAACTCGAAAGTAAACTGGACGAATTTGACGATCGATTTGATGCACAATACTACACGATGACGCGAAAGAAGCTGGGGATCACCTCGGATGATGAGGAAGCACTCGTCGATGAATTCCTGGAGTGGCTCCGCAAGTCGAACGCAGACTATACCAATACGTTCCTCGAATTAGAGACGCCCGGTACGTTTGATGACCCAGCGTTTGCAACTACAGAATTCGAACAGCTCAGAGATAAACTGGCTGCTGTCGGCCTAGATGAGGAGTTGATGCAGGAGGCCAATCCGCGGTACATTCCCCGCAACTACCTGGTTGAACAGGCATTGGACGAGTATCTCGAAACTGGGACTCTTTCCACATTCGAACGGTTATTGAACGTGCTGGAAAACCCCTATATATCGAAGGATATGGGTTCACAATTCCAGCAACCGCCGCCACGAGAATTCGATACGGAGTATACAACGTACTGTAATACGTGAGCCAATAGTACCAAAGTAGGTATACTCATCAACTCGCCATTGCTCATGCGAGGACACTATCATCGGGCAAACAGCAGTTACTGTTGATGAACTGTTGGGCATCGCCGATTGAGAGAGCAGTATTCACAAATGCAAGACTCGCGCCCTCCATCTTGCACGCGGTGAGAGAATTATCTGCCATCTAATATTTGAGCGTGTGATTATGAACTCACGAATCCACAGTTGAATGACCACTTCGTTCACGGTGAATCAGGAGATGTCACCGAGTCGTCGCTGAAGCTGATCCTGCACTCGGTGTGCTTGCTGATCCGAGAGGTCGGCCTCTGTATCGACGCTGATGCCCGGGATATCGACGATGTCTTCGAGAGAGTCACTGAGCGTCTGCTGATTCTCGGGAAGGACATGCTGGGAGTCGTCGTCCGTCCGCCGGTCGTACTCTTGCATGGCGAGTTGGATCATCATCGCTGGCTTTCTGAACAACTCGCCAGCGACCTCAAGGTACTCCTGATAGGTATCCGAGGCCATCGATCCCTCGTATTCCTGTAGTACCGCGATGAGCAAGGAGAGCTGAAGGTTGAACACAGTTGGTCGCGAGGAGGGCTTTGCGATCGAGATCGCTCGGTCGGCGGCCCGCTCTGCGTATTTGAATGCGATCCCCCAGTAGGTGTAGCAGTCTTCGACGGAGAAAGGGAGGTCCTCAAAGTCGTACGCGATGGCCCGTGTCCGACGAATAGCGGTATCGACCTCGATCATCCGAGTGTCGATGTCGTCGTAGATAGAGCGCCACCACTCGCTAATCGGGACACGGCCCTGACTGCGTTCGTGATCGGCATTCGTGGCTTTCCCGTAGTGCCGCCGTGTGTACCGTTCGCCCATATCGGGAAGGACGGTCCCGCTGTCGGGGAAGAAGAGGACAGGTCGCGCCCAGAGCGTCTGCGTGCCTCGGAAGTCGTACCCGGTCTGGAAGCCGCCGTAGATGATGGTCTCCGATCCTTCCTCGTCTTTGTTGGAGTCCTCATCGGAGTCGCTATCGTTACTAACAGCGGTGGTGATGCCGTCTTCTTCGACGTCGTCTTCGATGTCCCCCTGATCGCCGGAGACGACGTGACGGAGGCTCGGGCAGATGACGACCATCTTGAACAACCCACCCCAATCGCGGTAGGACACCCACCCGAAGGGATTGGTTTCGCCGCGCTGCTGGAGTGCACTGATGATGGGGAGATACGCCTCCTGTGGGTTGATAATGGAGTACGAATCCGAGGCGATCTGCCACCGGAACTTAACATCGTAGCCGAGCGCGTTCAACGCCTTTCGGCGGTCGTCGACGATATCTTGATGATCATAGACACGCACGACTGCGTCGGCCTCACTCGCGGCGGCGAGGTCTTCGATCGAACTTCCGGTATAGGATTCGAGTGCGTCGACGTCGAGGCCATGCACACGGCGGATGACGGCAGTGTCGACACGCCCGGATGTCTCGACGAAATCGTTGGTCGCCCAGAGTTCACCGGAGTTCGCCTTCGGGAGGGCTTGGATAGCTTCCTTAAACGAGCGGGAGTTCGCTGCCGAACACCGGGTTTCCGGTGGAACTTCATCGGGATATTCCCGGGAGTCGTTCTCAGTGAGGCCGACGAATTTTCGGTCTGTCTCTCGGGTTAGGAGATCGGCAAGCGGAAGGGGCGGGCGGTCGGTATCGGTGCGACTGGCGCTAGTATCGTTCTCGTCCCCACTGGTGTTCTCGGTCTCGTTCTCGTTCGAGTCGGAGCCGGGGGAGCGAGGCTGGCTGGAACTGGATTTGGATTCTGTTGACATGGGTGAGTCCTCGGTATCGAAAATGCCGCGGGAGTACGCACACGGCTGGGAGTGAACGGAGAAAACGCAGAGACGAGACGGCCGATCCCGTATCATGGGAGTTTGCCGCACAGTACTACAGCTACGAAGGGGAGTGGAGCGTGGAGAACCGCTAGAGCCGAGAGGAGAAAGATGGGGGGTGGTGGAGAGCCCGAACAGAATCCGTCCCGGTGGTCGTCAATCGACGCGCGGAACGCTTGGAGTGTTCTGTTTGGACATCCGATCCCCCCACCGAACAGGGGGGAACAAACAGGTGAGAGGGAAGCCGAGTCGGTCAGGCTGCTGTGGGTTACTCGTCTGCCTCACTAAGAGTACTTGTGAACGTCTGCTGGGCGGTGTCGCCCCGAGTGTTGGACATCTCCGAGAGCGACATTTCACGGGTGTCGTGCTCGGGGATGTGCTCTGTACCGCCGAAGTACTGGACGAAGCCGGGGCGAGCGTTAGTGATTTTCTTCGCGGATGCGTCGCTGATCCCCGCGAGCTGGGAGTGATTGCGCCCATAGCAGACCCAGGCTGCGAGTTCGCCCATCGAGTCGAACTGCTTGACGAGCGTACTGCGGGCGTTCGAGGGAATGTCGAGGCCTTGAATTCGATAAAGTGTCCCCGAAGCGACGGCGTCGCTGGCGGGATCTTCCTCACCGCTCCAGATGGCTTTCAGCCGTCGAAGGTTCTCGCGACGGTTCCCCGACTGCCACAGAACCTCCGCGTACTTCTCGGCGAGAGCGATCTCCGCGGCGTACGTGATGGACTCGAGGTCGGCATCCTCGAGATCGGGAACGTCTTCGGGGCCGGGGGCGGTGTTTTCGGGGTAGTCGCGACCGTCGATGGCCTCGACGTACTCATCTGAGCGGTAGTCTTGACGTTTGATTTCCCAGGTATCGTCGGTTAGTTCACGCCGGACGAAGTTCTCCGCGAATAGGTGGTAGTGTTCGACAGCGTAGTCCACGCCTTTGAGCGGGGCGAGGAGTGCGATAGCGAGTTGACTGGCCTTCTCGTCAGAGGCGTCAGGCCCCCAGTCGAATCCGCCGGGAGCGAGTCGGTGGACGAACAGATGCTTGTCGAGCAGGTTATCGCCAGCGTAGACGAAGTTTCCGCCAACGCCTCGTTCGCCTTGGTACGGTTCGTTCTTCCATTTCGTTTTTCGCGAGTAATCGGTTTTTGCTGGCATGAGATTAAGTCTGAAGGTGGGTTATCCATCAGCGGATTGGTGGGACTGCGACGGGTCCGAGGCGGGTCGTGCCTCGGTCGATGGTGTGGGACTCGGTTGTGATTGCTCTAGGTTGGTCGGAGACGAATGGTAGATGAGGTACTCGTCGTCATCGGCAAGTGCCTCGAGAACGCAGGACGCGCAGCCCGCGTAGTCGTCTGGCCAGCTGTCGAGTCTATAGAGTGAGTTCGTCTCCCAGCGACAGTACGGACACTTCCGCTGGGTTTCAGTTCTCGTATCGATAATCGAGAGAGGAGCCGCGTAGCGTCCAGGAGCCATCGATCGAGTAACTACCCAAGAGCCAAATCGCTGTTCGTGGTCGGGTCAGTCCCGGTATGTGCCCCAACGGTGGTCTCGTCGTTTGCTCCGTCAGGACTGAGATCGAGGCAGTGTTCGCCGATGGCGGTCTCCGGTTCGTCCGGGTGGAATACCCGGATAGTGAGTGCATCCTCGGAACGATCGACAGAAACGATGAATGTCTCGCCAAGCCGTATATCTGCATAGGTATCGCCGTCGCTGAGGGAGGTTAGCGAAGTCATTAGTTGGACCGGATTCGGGGGGCAATCATCGAGAGAATCTCGCACTCGCCGTCTGCAAACTCGTATTCGATCATCATTGGAAAGTCCGTCCCGAAGGTGATGCTGATTGCAGCGTTCTTCGGGAATTTCCGGGAGATGTCCTTAACGTAGTCAAGCGAAAACAGCGCCTCCGCGTCGACGGCGGTCAGCTCGGTATACTCCTCCTCCGTAAGTTCTAGGGACACGTCGTCGGTGTCGCCTTGGGCTTCGATGAAGACGGCCTGCTCGGTCTCGTCACAACGGATTTGGATGTGGTCGGAGACCATATCAGCTGCTTTCACCCCCCGCCTGATCTGCGATTCATCGACAGTGAACGACGCGGGGAGATCCATGTCCGGAATTTCGGGTTCCGACCTGATGCTGTCGGGGTCGATACACGCCATCGTGAACTCGACGCCATCGATGTAGATGACGAGTTTGAACGTATTCGTGTCGAACGAGAGTTCGACGAGATCATCCTTCTTCGCGAGTTTTAGGACCCCCTCGAGACGTTCGAGATTGAGGCCCAGAACACCCTCGGAGGCGTCGTAGGACTCGAAAGCCCCTGCGGACAGCACACCGTCGTCCATCGCGACGTTTGCGGGATCGACCGCACGGACCTGAATGCCATCAGGCTCAACATTGAACTTCACCTCGTCGACGATGGCGCGAAGCGTACCGACGAACTCCTTGATGTCACCGCCCATGATGGCGGCCTGGAACTGGCTCGGCGGTCCGGTGCCGACATCGGCCTCTTCTTCTGCGTCTTCCTCGACGTCCTCGTCGGCTTCACCGTCGGTGTTGGATTCTTGCTCCGGTTCAGAATCTGGTTCCGATTCCAGATCTGGTTCGGGCTCGCCTTTGGGTTGGGTATTTTCAGCGGTTTCTGCGGTGGTCGCGTCGTCGACGTCCATCTCAGATTCTACGTCTGAGGATCCGTCGTCGGGTGTGGTCGCTGGCTGTGCGTCCGCGCTTTCGGATTCGGTGTTGGTACTCATGTTTGAGTGGAGTCGTGGTCGCGATACTGTCGGTGATCGAGCTGCTCACGAAGGGAGAAAATCGAACCAATAATAGTAATAATAACGGTAGTACCGTTATGAACGGTAACCGTCATGAACTCTTCTACCTCCCCCCATCCCCGTGGGGTGGGCAAAACCGAGCATGATGGTCGCGATCTCGGTCACTCGGGGAAGTCGATAACGTCGGGGTTGGTCGAAAGCTCCCTGGCGACGCGGTCGAGTTCGACATCGTCGAGAGTGATTTTGATGAGCGCCTCGAGTGCATCGTCGTAGGCTTGCTGTACTTCACTCTGATTCGAGGCAGCGTCAAGGCGCTGCTGGAGTGCGGTCTGGAAGCGATTCGCTGCACGGTGGCGTGCGAGTGAGCCCATTTCGAGTTCCCCCACCGTCTCGGGGTGCGACAAACGAGCGGGGGTCGCAGGTTCCGCGTCCCGAGTGTTGGTCCTACGTAACGATTCGGATGGTTCGATTAGGACTGTTGCGTAGGATATAGGGGTGTCATCCGATCCGTCTCGTCGCCTACCACCGTTCCACAGGGTAACGAGAAATGGTCGAGGTTGCCGTCCGGATCGGGAAGTTCTCCGTCATCGGCAAGGCCTTGGAGCTCCCTCCAGAGCTTGCGAATCGTTGTCGGGGTCGTGTAGCCTTCCTCGGCAAGAGTTTGTTGGGTAAGTCGGAGGTTGCTTTGCCCACTCTCTTTGAAGGCGTGATAGAGACAGGCAACGGCGACGCCGTTCGGTTGCCGGCCGTTCGCGAGGACACCCACAGCGTTCGATCTGGAGAGCTGGTAGGCACGGCGTTCGAGACGAGGGGAGGCATCAACGGCACTCGCGAGTCGTGGGATGTAGTCCTGCGGGAGTGGTGGAGGCGTTGCGAGCTCAAGATCTTGATTTAGGCACTTGTAGTCCTGATTGATTTCTTTAATATCGACACGAGCGACTTCACCAATCTCTTTGAGCGTGCGTGGCAGGCGTTCGAGACGGCAAGCAGCGTACACACAGGCACTCGCCATACCTTCGACGGAGTTGCCGGCGAGCATCCCTTCTGCGCTAACCTCGCGGTAGAGGTCAGCGGCGCGGTCGTGGATAGAGCCGGAGAGTTCGAGCGCACTGACGAGGCGAGCGATTTCGCCGAGGCCGAGGCGGAGCGAGCGGTCGCGACTCGAGCCGGTTTTCGATCGACTATCCCACTTACGGAGTCGACGGAAACGCCGTTTGGTCTGACGCGACAGCGGGCGGTCGTACCCGTCACTGTTATATCCGATCTCCGTCGGGAGCCCCTTATGATGGAGGCGATGTGTGGTGGGAGCGCCGCCACGTTCGGGTTCACGGCCGTCCCCAGTATCGACCCAGCGAAGGCGCCGATCGAGGATATCACGGAAGAGTACGAGGCCACATTCCCCACAGTAGGTTTCCTCCTCGTCAATGACGAGGTACTCGTCGGTTGCGCACTCAGGACACTGTATTTCATCGGTCGATTCCGAGTCCGTGGCTTTCGACTGCTCGTCTTCGGAGGCAGTCTCGCTGGAAAATGACTGAGTCTGCTGCTGGTTCTGCCTGAGGCGCGTCGAGACGGGAGTGGGAGACCCCGACCCGGCGGAAGACGAGCCGGTACTATGGGTCGTAGTGTCAGTGTTCTCGAGGGCATCTTGAGACATATGGAACGGGGGCGTAGACCCCCCAGTTCCTCCGGGGGAAGACAAACTGAAGGCGAGGAATCTGGTCGTAAGCAACCGAAGAGCACGATTCACGGTCCTTCGAGTTCGCTGTGTTCGTGTTCACTCATCGACGTCATCCCCGGAGGAGCGTGTCTGGCGGTGCTCACCGATCGGGATTAGTGGCTCGTCCATCCGAAGGATGAACATCCCCTCACTAGTAGTGATGACGTCGTCGGCGGGGGTCGGCTCATGGTGAGCATAGTGCTCGATATCGTTGCCGAGCAGGACACGGTGGGTGTCCGAGTCGTGGACGCGCAACTGGCGTTCGTAGCCATCGTCAACGTGGGTGCCGGCGAGGGCGAGGACGAACCACCCCGAGTCGGGTGAGCCTCGCGTGGCTTCGAGAACACGATAGACACGGCCGGTGTCCTCGTCAAGGAAGTACACAGTCGGCGGGTTCTCGCGGTCGATATCGTGGGCTTTCGAGAGCGTCTGGAGAACGCACTCGTCGTCGAATTGATCGCGAAAATCAGCGAACGTATCGGGAGCAGTGCCTATGTCAGTATTCGTTTTGTTCGCACTTGAGTCTGTATTTGCGTCTGGGTCAGTGTTCTGGGTCATGGGTTCGGGAGATTGCATAGTTTCGGCTCTTGGTCATCCGGGTGGCCCGTTCGCGGATTCGAGAATCCCGAGGATGTCTGGGTCGTGCTTGTCGTGGAAGGCATCGAGGACATCCCACTGCCACTGGAAGTGACCAGGATCGCCGAATTGGTTGACGCCGAGGCCCTGCGTACGGGCGAAGTGTTCGAGGTCGATACAACGGATAGAAGAGACATCACCACCCTCACCAGGCGGAACGTTGGCGGCTTCGGGAAGCGGGGTCTCGATCCAAGCGTCGAAACACGCGTCGTTCGAGGACGTGACTACGACACCGTCGGTCGCCCCAGCGAAGAGTTCGGTGGTGATTCGACCGAGATTCTGGTACACACCAGCGGGAATTGCGAGGAGGTTGCGATCGTGGTCGATGGTAGCGTCAGTGCGGATCTCCCGGGGGTGACCTCGGACGAGCCACTGCTCGTCGTCGTTGAGCCAAGCGCCTCGCCTGAGGCGTTCGATGGCGGCGTCAAGGTGGTCGTGCGTGCGGTACTGGAGGTAGCCGGAGATTCGCGCGTAGAAGCTCATGCTGGATGGGGGATAGGAGATGGAGGCGAGTTGCGGCGAGCGTCGTGGCGAAAGATTCGAGCCGGCTGCTCATCCCAACTGGATATGGTCAATTTCTCCATCGGGATCGACGCGGTACTGGTAGCCGACGTGGGGGAATCGACATTTCTCGTAGCCGACGGTCTGGATGACAAAGGGCTCGGTGAGGAACGGCGAGAGTTCGCGAAGGAAGTCCTCGGTGTGCTCACCGGCGTAGTCCCAAAGGAGTTCCTCGGTTTCGTCGTTGATGACGACCTCGCGTTCGTCTTCATCGAGATTGTCGTCGAGGCCCTCGAGGACGGCCTCGCGAACGGTCGGCCGATGCGTCGGGGAGAACGAGGCATATCCGTAGAGCGTGAGGTGCGGCGGGTCTGCCTCGCCGGTATCGGGATCGCGTTCGGGAACCGCAATCTTCACCATGATGTCGTCGAATGAGCCCGTGCCGATGAGCCATTCGTCGAGAAACTCGCGGAGTTCATCGACCTGAGTGGGGTCGATAGTCGGTGCGTTCGAGGCGGTGCTGAGCTGGAGTGTAGCCATTTCGTGTTGAACCCTCCACCATTTCAGGGGAGCACAAACGCGGGGGTCAATAGTTCTGCACACGTCTTGGTTGAACATGAGTAAAACAACGGAACGACTGGTATCTGGGCAGAGTGTCCCATCTGCGACGATGTCGTGAGTCCCGAGTGAATTCTGAGCAACGACACGACAGCAGAGTCAAGTGTTCTGCACTATTACGCTGCCAGGAGGCCGACTAATGAAGATTTCTGAAGAACTGGCTCTGTTGAAATCCTCAGAGAGTTACAGGTTGGCCCGGTAGTCTGACCAGATGGATACCCTCCCAAAATCACAGTTGCTCCGGTTCGTTGAGCAAGCGATGCACTTGGCACACCGAGCTGTTGCCCCTTACTCCTCAAAGTTCTCAAAACGACGGTACACACTCCACCAGCACATCGTTTTACTCTGTCTCAAAGTTCGAAAGAACACGACGTACAGGACGCTTCTCGACGAGCTCATCGAGATGCCCCGCATTCGGAAAGCCATCAACCTGGACGAACTCCCGGCACCCTCAACGTTGTGCAAAGCGTTCAACCGGCTCGATATGGCCGTCTGGCGTGTTTTGCTCAACCTCTCAATCACGCTTCTTCCGACTAATGGTATCGTCGGGATCGACGCTTCCGGCTTTGACCGCAGTCACGCCTCGAAACACTACACGAAGCGAACGAAGTTGACGATACACCAGTTGAAAGTCACACTTCTCGTGGACACGAAAGCAAATGCTATCATCGACGTACACGTAACAACGACACGAAGACACGACTCCCAGATTGCGCCCTCACTCATTGAGCGGAATACTGGTGATATCGCAGTTCTTCTCGGTGACAAAGGATACGACGACCAGAAGGTGCGTGCAGTAGCTCACGAGGAGAACGTTCGCCCGCTCATCAAACACAGAGAGTTTTCGTCGCTCCACGAGGCGTGGAATGCTCGAATAGATGCTGAACTCTATGGCCAGCGTAGTCAGAACGAGACGGTTAACTCTCGGATCAAACGCAAGTACGGCGCGTTCGTCCGCTCACGGCACTGGTGGAACCAGTTCCGAGAAATTGCCATCGTCTGTCTCACTCACAACCTTGATCGCTCACTCTGACCGGAAGAAGCAGCGGGACGTGAAATATCAACCGTCTCAGAGACCGAAGTGTGCGTCGCGTTCAACGACTGTGTATCCCTGAGCGGTGAGCACATCGTCGCGGTACCGTTTTGCCAGTAGTTCCTGTGGTATGCGTCGTAGACCAAAACGCCGGTTCGAGGTATATTCTACCTCTATGATCGTATGTTCGTTCGTGGAATTGATTGTCGAAGTGTACGTTGCCCAAGGCTGATCGTTTACCGTGACTTCCGACTCAACCAGATACCCTCCGCTTGATGTAGTATCCGTATGAGTGTCAACGGCTACCTCTACAGAGCGGAGTCCGAAAAGATACGAGACGGGATATATCGCCATATTATCTTCTGTGGTAACCTCATTGGCTACACCCCACTGAAGTGCCAAAACAGGGGGTGTTGGGCCAGTAAAATCATCAACGACTGTCCCCAGATCGTCGTCCGTTTGGAGTTGAATTGTACCTCTCGACTGAAGTACTGGAGCGCGTGCGGCGATAAGCAAGATAGCTGCGACAACGATCGCTGGGAGAAGTGAAGTCGCAAGGTACGTCCCGTGAAACACCGATACTACGAGTACGACGACAAATGCACTAAGAGGGCGTTCACGTCTGTGATATCGTTTTGCAACGTTGAGAGCTTCCTGTGATCGCTCGATGTCGTTTGTGGAGGGCATTATGGAAGACTTCTGTTGCAGGATTATTAGTCCTATTAAACATTTCTTCGCAGCTTACGTTTCGACACCATTCGGTGTGAATAGATATTCCTCTAGTCAACTGCATAGGATTTCAACACCTATGAAAGCCTGCTAGCTCAACAAACCACGTCTGCGATACTATATTTTTCGCCGGGATCGATGCCGAGCTTGGTCACGAGAGAAAATTACAAGCAGGAACGGTGATGGCTCAGGAACCAGCCGGCAGGCGGTCAGAACGTGAACGCGTTAGCTGTGGCTCACACCCGCTGCGACCGCCCGATGAGGGCCGCCGGCTCGGCGGCCCTCAGGCACTCACCTCTGGTGGATCGTACACCTCCTCACGCTCCAGCATATGGAAGATCGACACGAGCAGTTTTCGCGCCGTTGCGACAATCGCTATCTGGTGGTTCTTCCGCTGTTTCAACCGAGCGTAAAACCGTCCAAGATACGGATCGTTACACCGGTGAACCGCCGTTTGAACACACTGAACGAGGATCCAGCGTAAGTCTCCACTTCCGCGCTTCGAGATTGATCCTTCCGTCCGCGAGTCGCCTGACTCGCGGACGACCGGATCCAATCCCGCGTAACTCACCACCTGCTTCGCCTCGTCGAATCGGTCGATCTCACCGATCTCCGAGGTGATCAGCAGCGACGAGTAGAAACTCACGCCCGGAATCGTCATCAACAGCTGCGTCTCCTCGAGAGACGCAGCGGTTTCCTCGATCAACGTTTCGAGTTCCTCGATTTGACTGGTTAACTCGTCGATGATCGAGAGGAACGACTCCATCAGCTGATCGCCGACCACACCGAGCGAGAAATCCTCGCCGGCGAGGATTTCTCGCCCGTTCACGCTGAACGGATCCCAGTCGTAGGTGATCCCGTGTTTGTCGAGCAGGGCGTGGACTTCGTTTTTGAAGTCCGTGCGCTTTTCGACCAATCGCTTCCGGCCGCGCACAAGTGCGCGGCGCTCCCGGAGCTCTTCGGACGGAACGTAACTCTCAGCGATCATGCCGGCTCGGCGAAGTTGCGCGAGCAACTTCGCGTCGAGCCGGTCGTTTTTCACCTCAGCATAGCCGATCGCCTTGGTTTGTGTGGGATCTGCGACAACCACGTCGAGGTGTTCGTCGAGGGTGTCGTAGACCGTGTAGTAGTTGCTGGTTGCTTCGAGCGCCGCTTTGGCTCCAGCGTATTCTTCGGCAACGTCGTCGAGATTCGCGTTTTTGACGCGAATCTCTTCGACGACCTCGGCATCGTCGTCCAAAACAGCGACGTGCGACTCATCTTTATGAAGGTCGATTCCGAGGTAGTACATGGTTCCTCTGGAGTGGGAAGTGCGTGAAGGGAGCCACACCTATTCGGGCTCGCCGCCCGGATGCCGCTAGCATCCGGGCGGCCTCCCATGATAGTGCGTCCTTGGCAGGTAGGCCAATCAGAGCCACGCGTTCTCTGACGCTGTTGAATCATCGGCCTTTGACCACCCCAGTACCTCTTCACGCACGCTGGGGACTTAGCAGGCTTTCATCCCATCAGAGCCGAAGAACTCCAATGTCTGTTTTCAGCTTCGATTGAGGAACAGGACGGGTCGTACGTGATCGACGTTCCAGAGCGCGAGCTACAACTGGGTGATCTACAGCAAGGAGAAACATATCGCGTCGCACTCGTGTCTTCCCCGACACAGAGCGAGCCAGAACAGAGCGAACAGGCTGAAACGGGATCACAGTCCCAGCGTGAGCCACAGGAACCACCAGTTGAGGAAAGTGAGACTCGAGAAGTCGAGATTGAGGACATCGGCGAACAGGGTGATGGCATCACTCGGGTCGAACGTGGTTTCGTCGTGATCGTCCCGGATACGAAAGAGAGTGAGCGAGTCAAAATTGAGATTACCGATGTACGGCAAAACGTCGCTTTCGCCGAGGTCGTCGAACGGTTGAGTTACTACGAGTAATTCCTCGATTTTCGGTGCGAGAAGAGGACGAACATACACTCGCAGTTATTGTAAGAATAGGTTTTCCGTAGAGTCAAACTGCACTTACAGCTCAGGGAAGGTGGATTTCGACGGGGAGTAACGAACGACGGGGTGGGGGGGGTGAAAGCCCTCCCGAGAGAGTTGTGCGACCACGTTAGAAAGTGTGGCCGGGAGTGAACGGAGGTGTTCCTACTTGGGCTTACTCCTCGAACCTGGCGTTTGCGACGGCAGCGGCGATTTCTGCCTCCTCAACCGTCGCTTCCTTGGTGACGCCGTCTTCATCTACGCTGACGTCGTCGTTCTGGTTCTCGGTCGTGGTCTCACTATTGGATCTGTCCGACCGGTGGTCCATGTCCATTCCGAGGTCCTCGCGAGCGTCGTTGACGGCCTCCCGATAGTTATCGAGGTCGAGACTGTCGCCATACTGCTCGCGGCTCATCGCGGCGAACTCGCTGTCACTATCGGGGAAGGCGTCGAGTCGGGCTTCGGTACATTCGATGGTCTCGGAAACCCACTGATCACGGGTTTCATTATCGACGCGGGTGGTGGTCTCGGGCCGGAGCGAGACGTACGTCTCGCCATCGCTCTCGAACGCGGATGGCTTCGCGGTCACAGCGACGTACGCCGGGGGTTCGAGGCTGGAGAGGAACGCAGCGGCCTGGGGCTGGTACTGCCCGGCGTAGACGAACATAGTGCCCGTAGGGTCGACCACGCGAGCCTGCAAGTATTCGTCCTCGTTCCCGACGTCGTTGACTTCGGTTATTGTGCCGACGAGGAAGTATCGGTTGGCGACCTCGCCCGACGGAAGCAGCGCGAAGTTCGGGGCTCGTTCCTCATCAGACTGTTTGAAGACGTGGGTAGCGTCGTTGATTTCGGCGGCGAAGGCACGCTTCGCTACCTGGCGACCTTGCCGGCCGGCATTGCTGTTCTCGGTGTCGGTGCTGTTGGATGTCGCTTCTGGGTTGGATTTGCTCATAAAGTGTTTAGTGACGGTTGTGGAGTCGAAAGTCAGGCTACTCGGGTCGCGTTCTGGTTCGGATTCGAGGTTACCCGTGCTGTTCAGCCTCGTTCACATGCAGATATCGACCGACAATAGAGCCTTCTACACGGTAGTACCGGCCCACGAGCGCGTCGATGAGGACGTCCTCGACAACGCTGGTATCGAGAGCGTCCATCGCCTGCTCGATGGCCTCATTGAGCGTGATACCCGCGATGGCCTCAGTCGCTTCGCGGTCGAAGATTGCGTACTGGACGGTCTCACCGTCGTCGAAGACCGCTTTGATGCGAAGGTCGAATTCCCCTTCAACGTCGCCGTGTTCTGCACACCGACCATTCTGGAGGACGCGCGTGCAGTCCCCGTCGGGACACCGCTTGATGAGTCCCGACCCGGACTGGATTGCAACCATCGGGACAGAGAGTTGGACATCTTCGATATCGGCTCTAACGTCGATGTCGCCGTCGACAGGTTCGATGTTCGAGCGCGAGTTGAGGTTGATGCTGTATCGCCCCTGGTACTCGCTGGTGATGACGTTCGAAAGCTTGTAGACGCTACCCTCCTCAAGGGTTGGGAGTTCGGCCTTCGTCCACTTGGTGAACTTGAGGCGACCGCTCTCGTCGCCGATGAGCCCGACCTGGTCGATGCTGTCGTGGGTGGGGTCCCAGAGTTCGACGATTTTTACGGTCACGTCCACCCACTGCTCGTGCTGGTTGATTGAGGCGAGGGTGACGTCGCCGGCGCTCTGGCCAGGGAACTCGAGGTCATCGTATTCGAGGCCGAACACGTCGCGATAGTGGCTGACCGCGGCGCGGCGGGCCTCGTCAAGAGGAACCTTGTACTGGTTGGTCATCTTCTCGAGACGGCTCGCGACTTCCTCTACGCTGGGGAGGTCGCCATCAAGGTCGTCTGGGAACTGTTCGAGGATGCCGGTTGCAGCCTCCGAGAGGTCTGTGTCGGAGACAGTTACGGCTAGTTCTGCGGATTTTGTGTTGCTTGACATTTTCTGGAAGTGGCGCGATTGCTGTCGCTGGCTGGAATGGTTCGACTGGGTGAACGAGACTAGATAGAAGATGAGATTCGAGTGGGAGTGCCCAGAGGACGGCTGCTGGAGCAGCACCCAGGATGTTTGCTCCTCCTCCGATTCCCCTCACCCCCTTGGGGGAGCCAAAACACAGGTATTGGTGGCCGATCGCGACTCACCGGACTTCATCGAGGTTGATGGTTTCCTCGGCACTGATCCAGCCGCCGACGTTCCCGCGCTCGATGAACGCCCAGGTGCCGTCGATGAGCCTGACGAACCGCATCGTTCTTGGAAGGGGACCGGGTCCCGACGGGTACGGGTTGAACTCGTTCTTGTCGTCGGTGACGGGCCGGCTGGGATCTTCGCCGTCGACGATGTCAAGATGGAAGTCGACATCGTCGTCGCCGGTGAGTTCCTCGTTCGTGAGTGGTTGACTGTGACTGTTCGTCGGACCGTGGTCGGAGTTGTTGGTTGACATCGTTCTATTGGAATAGTGAGACTGGATGCACGGAGTGAAGTGCTGCTTCTGTCGACTAGCTGTCTTCGCGCCATCTCTGGCCGCAATTCACACAGGAGAGGAGTCTCGTCGGTGGTTCGTCGATGGACCGGAGTTGAACGAGGCGATATTGCGCTCGATCGTGATCACACTCTGGACACCGGCACGTGGTCGTTGGAAGTCCAAGACCCGGCTTGTCGTCGCTCGCCACGGTAGTCTCCGAGGTGTCGGGGGTTGCAACGCCAGTGAGTACGCTCTCGTTCGTGTCGTCCGCTGTCTCCGTCTCTACCTCTCCCTCCTTGTCGTCATCAAGGGCGGTTCCGAAAAGGTCGAGGTCACGGATAAGCGCCCAGAGACGACGCTTACCCTGGGGAACGGGAGTAACGGGAACAGGCGTGGATTCGGGACGGCCCGTCGAGACGACCTCCCGGATGGCCGCGCCGATCTCGTCCCCTTCGGCGTCGACGTCGACGATTAGGGAGACCACGTTCGCTTGTTCGCGCCACCAAGTTGGGAGTGGTATCTTGCTATCGTCCTCGTCGAATATCTCGGTGGCTTTGAGCCATTCGAGGGCGTCCAGCTTCTCGCCCTTCTCTTGGTCGAGTCTGTCGACGGGAGCATGCACGGGACGGGAGACTTCTTCGACGCCGGGAGCGCCCAAGGGGGGAATCGTACACGCGCTGTGCACTTGGAAGGGCTGTTCGATGCCCTGTTCGCGGTGACGCTTGGCGTATTTCTCCCAGTCTACGTTCGGGATGTCGCCTCTGGGAGCGGGTCCGTCGCCACGCTCGAGAACTTCGATATGCGTCTCGGAGTCAGCGGCGAGAGTGGCCTGTCCCTGGTACTTCCCGACTTTCCCGGCACGAATCCGAACGAGATCGCCTTCGTGGAGGATGACACCCTGTTGAGAGCGTGTCCACACGGTGAATTTGATGGTATCGCCGGCGTCGTCTTTGATGAGGCCGACCTGCTGTTGGCTCCCTGATTTGGGTTGCCAGAGGGTCGTGACTTCGCCCTGGATGTCAGCCTCGACGTTGTACTTCGAGGGGATAATCGGCACGGACGAGATAGGTTGGATGACGCTCGCCTCCTGATAGAGCTGGTCCAACGTGTTGGACTGAGCGGTGAAGACGTCCTGACCGCTCCGGACTTTGCGTGCGAGCAGGTGTCGGAGTACTTCGTCACCGGGGCTGGTGATAAGGTGGTCTTCGATTCGAGCAGCGGCCTCGCGGACAGCTTCAGCCTCGTTATCGTCGATATTTTCGAATGCGTTGTTGCGGATGATTCCCTCCCCGAGGACGCGCTCTTTGCGCTTGGACTGGCGTTCCTCGCGCTCTTCGACGAGCTCCTTACGGCATCGTGTCTCGCGGTCGATGCCGACCACGTGGGCGGCCAAGGCCTTCTCGCGCTGGCGTTTGCGTTCCTCACGGAGTCCGTGTAGGCGTTCCTGGGCTTCGAGTGGGAGTCCAGTGAGGTCCTCGTCGGCGAGGTCGATAGGATCGACGTCGCGACCTTCGGTAGTGCGAAGGCTCGCACCGATCCAGTATGCGTCGAGTTCGTAGTTTCCATTTCCTTCGATTTCGAGGCCGAACTCGTCGTATTCGGGCTCACGACGGGCAGCCATCATGAGCTCGCCAGCGTTCTCGAGGCGGATGCCGAGGCAGTCGCTTTCGAGGTGCGGTGACTCGTAGAGGCCGCGCATGGTGAGTTCGTCGAACCGGTCGTCCTGTTCGACGTCGCCGTTCGTGAGCTGGTCGTCTCCGTTGTGGTAGTACGTCATCTGGTAGTCACTCCATCTGGGTGAGGTCTGAGGCGATCTGAACCGACAGCGGCGCTGCTGTCGACCCTCTCTCACTCCCTCAGCCCCATTTGGGGTCCAAAACTGAGCGCAAGCTAGCCAATCGCGTCTTTAGGAACGTGTCACGTCTTCAGGTGTCCCCCGGTCAGTTCCCGCCCGCATTCGCTGGGGGTAGTCGATGAGCGTGTTCGGGCGGGATTATGAGGGGTAACGTCCGAGGACAGGCTACTGTGCTATGGACTGGGTGGTCGGTAGCCGATACGATTATATCTACATCCTGAGTAGCTAATAGTGAGCCTTGAACGGCTCATCATAACAATGTGGGAAAGGCGATTCTCGTCTTTCCACTTCCACACTTCTTGAGCGATTGCGACGTTCTATATCGGTCTGTGAGGACGAATTGAGAGGCTATGGGCGACGATGAGTGTTGCTGGCGCGAGCGATCTAGTCGGAGGCTCTGTTAGAAGGGAGCGGTATTTCGGGGGTTTTCATCAGAAAACCGCATTACTGCGCGGTGATAGGCGCGATACAGTTATAGACGGTTCGAGCGTCTATGCGAATGGAAAGCACGGTCGCTTTCCCACATTGTTATGAGTGGAAACACCGACAGTGTCCACCTCTCTGAGGCTGGTCACGAGAAGAACGGTAGAACCGAAATCGAATATGAGAATCCGACCCACATTGCCCGTCGCTACGATGGGTGGTTCGACGATCTCCGCTCCCTCGATTGCGAGGAACGCCGTCGCTTGGACGGTAACGTGGAGTCGCCGACTATCCGCTGGCACGCTGGCCTCGATGAGTCCGAGCGTCGCCTCGATGCGGACGGCGTGGAGTCGCAAGGCGCAATCTCTGAATTCACGTCTGGCTCCGAACACGAGTTCGAGAGCGAGAGTTCCGATGATTACTACGGCTGGTACAACGACCAACCGATGGTCCCATCCCGTAGTGACGAGCGGAGGGCTGAGATGAACGCGAGAGGCCGTCCGGCTGACGCGATCACTGAACCCGACGCTCTCTCGACTGGCGAGTACATCTACATGGGCCACGACCGCCTGACCGACCCAACTGGCGATCAGTTGACGGGCACAGCGTCTGGTCTTGAAGAGTACATCCCCACGAGTTCGTCTACTGCCCCCGTACAGTTGGGACAGAAGCTCGAATCTGTCGAAACCCTCGACCTAGACACTCAACGGCTTCGTGAGCTGAAGATCATCCCCAACGATGAACAGACGCCTCGCGAATCAGAAGGTGTCACGACGTCCGAATTAGAAGTGCTGCTTCCCTATGGCGAAGTTGCCTCCCTTCGGAGCGTCGTGCCGAACCCCGAGGACTACTCTCGGTCGTCGATAACCGGAATCGAATTCCGCCTAGCGTTGGATGAAGAGCTCAAGCGGAGCTCTCATGGTATCGACGAAAACGGTCACATGACAGGTGTGGCTGCTCTCTTGAATCAACACACAGACATCCTTGCTCGTTTCCGCACGGAACACGATCGCACGCTTCCTGAGCGACGGGATCGAAACCGGCGGAGCTTCGAACAACGGTTCAAACAGCAGATCTACGACCGAGCTGCTCCGTTGCGCGAGCTGGGTAAGGAAGATCCCGATCTTCGTGAAGAAATTCTTGCCGAGACACGCAGACTGCTTGACGGGAATGCACTGCACGAAATTCGGAAACCACCGGTCACTGTCGCTTCCCAACTTGCACGCCGTGTGCAGGCTGGGACGGACATCACGACCGCGTTCCTTTCGCTTGTCGAAGAGGAGCAGACCGACCCGAGAAACGTCATCAGGATCAACGCGATTTTGAAGGCGAATCTCGCGTCCTCGAAAGGCTATGTCACGACACAGGGCGTCGTGAAGAAAATCTACTATCCACCAGTTCCTAGCCTGAAGTTTGCTATGATTCTAAAGGATGGTAACCGCCGCGAGGATGAGGTCCGCGTTTCCGTCTGGGAGTCCAGCGAATACGAAGAGACTGCGTCAACGGCTGACCCCGATGATGTCGATGGCGAAGTCCTAATCTCGAAGAAGACCCTCATCGAACCGAACGAGGGCGACACTGTGCGTCTGGTGGATTTCAAGCTTCCACGCCAGAGATCCAAGCAGACGTACCAAGGTCAACCGAAGCTCGATTCACGATGGGCATCTGAAATCGAGATTGTCGAACGCGCTCCTGTCAAGTCATCCGATCAGACGTCGACGACTGCCAGACCGCAATATGTTGGTCGTTCGTCGAGTCCGTCTGACGATGGTGAACCAGTTCCCCGGAGTGAGGCTGCGAATTTCGACGGTGAAGTCTGTGTCTCCTGGCCCGAGCCAGTGATGATTGCTGACTTTATCGCCGATGAGCTCACCCGCATTGCCCAGACTGGTGATACTGCATGAGTACACGCGTAGTGCGTACTCCTCGGTATGGATTCGATGACGGAATACCGTCTCCGTACTGTCACCCCGAAATGTAACGAACCCTAACAACCACCCGAGTTCCCCCGACGAACTCAGAAAACTAATCCTTCCTTTTCACAGACCACAGAGCGAGCGGTCTTGATATCGATCGCGATCTCGCAGTCATCCATGTTTAGGATATCGAGACGATATCGAAAGAAGTGGAATGTGGGGGATGTGACGGATGTGACGGATGTGAGGCTACAGTAAATGTGAACGGCAAATCATCTTATAACGTGACAGCGTTGGGTGCGGTACGGTTGCGAACCGGGATGTTTAGTCATCCCGGCCGCTGACGCGACCGGTCGAAACACCCTCCAACAACACGGAATTGGCTCGGCTCGGCCCTCGTTGTGTCATTGACGTGGGCGGATCGAGCGGATTCTCCCTCCACCGATGACACCGAGACCTCCATCGACAGCGAATAGGAGACGGCGATACACAGTTGATGCCCGCGTAACTGGTCGGCGATCGCGATGACGAGCTGGCGCAGCGACGACGAGATGAGTATCGATGAGCAGTGGTACGAAATTCAGTTGTCGGTCCCGTGGGTCGTCGCCGGCGCGAAGAGCGTCCAAGACGCAATCAACATCGCAGTTGCGGAAGTCGGTACGCGAACAAAGTCAACAGAAGCCCGGTCGTCGGAGATCCTCGTCCAAGATGTCGTCTGTCCCTCCTGTGGGTATGAAATGGAGGCGGCGCTCTGTACGACGGATTTTGCGCTGGTCGTACTGACTGTTATCGTCGAGATGTTGGCAGAGTCTCACGAGGAGAGCGAGCGTGTCGCGAAGCGCGAGTTGGGCGTCCGCATGAAGGACATCCCGCTCACGGTGTTGGAGACGCGACCGGTTGACGAGGCGGATGAAAAGCCAGAAATGAACTTCGCGGATCTTGGTCGCGACGTCCAATCCAGAAGCGAAACAAAGCAAACGCAAGGATAATTGCTACAAGAACACCCCCCGGAGTGTGAATGGGATCCTTGATCGACACCCCTCGGTGTGAATGGGTGAATAGATGACGAATTGATATAATCACACCCCCACACCCCTCAGTGTGAATGGTGTACCACTGCTCATACCAGGTTTAATCTCTCCTGATCAACGTCAGTACGGTCACACTGGTGGTCCCCCCTTCGCTTCGCTCAGCCATCGGCTGCGGCGTAAGCGCCTTGCCTTGTAGAACTAGCCTACTCGGCGGACTGTTTGTGCTAGTGTATAATAAAATTAACTACTAGTGCGGTAGCGGTGCGGTTGTCGGTGCAGCTGAACACACTGGACAGACAACACAGCAACAAATACCGCCCGGTGGTAAGAATATCTTCAAGTACAGACGTTCTAGGGGGCGTTCGCGACATTACTGCCGTGTATTCTCTATCCGGTTAGACTGAGAAACGAGTGTTGATTTAGTATCACTGTGTCCTATGGTGGACCATTCACACCGAGGGGTGTGGGAGGTATCACCCCATCAGTTCTTGGAGTTCTGGTGTCGAATTGATCAGACCTCTCCGGGTGCTTTCTACTTCACCCTGTAACGAGTATGATCTGAACTTCCCGTCATCTCCGCCCTCTTTCTTCTTCGACTCGAGAACACCCGTTGTCACGTGTTTATTTAACAGCTCGAGAGCACGATTGTATCCTTTCGGCTCAACACGGACATCTTTCGCGACTGTTTCGTACACTCGATGTATTTCTGAAGTTCGGAACCATTCTTTCTCCGGGTTGTTCCGATCAAGCCGAGTAAGTGCAAACAGGAGTAGCTTCCCTGATAATGGTGTTCCCTTGACCATTTCCATAAATAGTTCTACTTCAACGAGCTCGTCAGCTTCAGAGACGTGGTCCGCCGTGACGATCTCGCCACCCTCTTCGTCGGCAACCTCACCCGCGTTTCGTAACAACCGCACTGCACGGCGGGCGTCACCATGTTCATCGGCCGCGAGCTCGGCCACTTTCGAGATCACATCATCTTCCAGTACTTCTTGGTAAAATGCGTCACGGCGATTATCCAGAATAGAGACAAGCTGATCCTCCTCGTAGGGTGTGAATGTCCAGTGCTTGGGCTGAAGCGTTGATTGAGCCCTTGAATCAATATCCCCTTTGAACTCAATATCGTTTGAAATGCCGATCGTCACCACAGGGAAGTTAACATCATCTTTCGATTTGGCCCTCGACAGTGTGTAGAGAATCTCGTTGATTTCGCCGTGTTTATCGATCTCGTCGATTATAACAACAAGCCCACCCGGAAACTCTCTCTCAACAATAGGCCATAGTTTCTTGTCACGATAATGTTCCGCTGATAGACCTAGAGATGGGACGTCGACTGGATCGTTGGCTTTGGCATTCACTTGTTCTGCTATCTTACGAAATGTAGAGGTGTATGTCGATATTGGGTCTGGATTAACATACGCCGTAACAATAGACCCGTCAGTCCCTTCTGTCGTTGCCTCGAGGCGTTCACAGACGTGCCTAGCGACCAGTGTCTTCCCGGTCCCTGTCTCACCCCACATCACGATGTTGTCCGGAACATCGTCCGTCCTCATCTTACGGAGATTCTTCGCCAAGGATTTGATTTTATCATCACGTCCGACGATCCGATTCGCATCTGGGACATTATCTATTTCGAGCAGCCACGGTTTCTCAAAGATTTTTGATGTATATTCGTCGCCCTGATCGTCGACACTCAAAATCTCGTCAACAGTTGTCTGGGTTGTATTGTTATCCGTCATATTGAGGATATCCGACCCCATTCACATAAAGGTAACCGACCCTCGATGTGATAGGCTAATCCCTATTCACGTTTTAGAAGAACTGAGAATACGGTTCCGTATGTATATAAATTCTGGAAAGTAAAGGATCCCATTCACACCGAGGGGGGGCAAACTGGGGATTCCATTCACACCGAGGGGGGGCAAATCGAGGACCCCATTCACACTCCGGGGTCAAACTGGATATCCCATTCACACCGAGGGGTGTCGATCAAGGATCCCATTCACACCGAGGGGTGCTGGATAGCGATTAAAGAGAAGAGAAATTTTCGTGTAGAGGATATCATCGACGTTAGTCTCGGAATTCCTCATCGAGGAGGTTGCGCTCGGCGGGGTCGCCGTCGTACCTGAACGAGACGAGTTCGTGGAAGTCTTGATTCGTCCGATCCTCAAGGTACACGCTGTAGTCCGTGTCCGCGTCGGGTTCGTCATCTTCGCCGTAGCCGAGGACGAGATGCTCGGTCTCCATCTCGTCGACGACGAAGTGAGACCGCTCGACAAACCACTTATAAAGGCCAAGGAGAATACCTGCGGCTTCAGCCGCAGGATGAATCCGACAACTCAGAGTCAATCCGCGCTGCAATAGCCACGCTGAGATTGACAATCCGTAACTTAAAGTGACAGGAAATCCTATACATAGGTAGGAATCAGGCTGAGAACGGAGCGATTCCTGCCAGTCCTACGATGGCGGCCTGTCCGCCCCAAGCAATGAGACAGTAATCGGAACCAGTTGGGTGAACGGTCGGTTCCTACAATGAACCGACGCAGTGCCCGACTGCTGTACGCACCACAGAAAGTAACTCCAAGTCCGTCGAAATCTGCCGGACTCCCCGAGGCAAAAACAACTCCGGGAGTCCGAACACGATAGAGGATAGGAGTACCGGGGGCTTGGCACTCCCAGCAGTCCCACCCGTCACAGTCCGTGAACCCCACACGGATTCTCACCGTGTCGGGGTTCGGTGGAACTGCAAACCTGAAATCTCCAACGCTCAGGATTCCTCCGCGTTTACCCGGAGGAGGATGTCAATCTCGACTCTGTACCAGCCCTCGTCCTTATTGATGTGGAAGATGCGGCCGTACTCTGGGTTCCCACCGTTTTTCGAGACTCTGATGGGATACATCGTCGGAACCACGTACTCGTCGGAACTCTTCCAGTCATCGATATCGACGGCCAGATCGAAGGTAAGGTCGACAAGCCAGACAGGGCCGTGATATTCGGTGTGATCCTTGTATTCGTTAATGATCCGGTAGAAATGGTACGGGTCGGAAACCGAGGCGGTGAGCGGGAAGACAGGCTCATCCGAGTCAGGCGTCGGGGTCGAACTCTCCCCACCATCATTCGTCCCGCCACTAGCGCTAGAGCTGGAGCAGCCGGCGATCGCGGTGATTGCTCCAGCACCGGCGAGCGCACCGCCCTCCTGGAGGAATGATCGGCGACCGAGAGTACTGTTCGAGTGCTGTGCGTCCGTGGAGGTATTGTTGGAGTTCATGATTGGAATGAACGAAATCGACCGAGAACAGCGGTTACACCGCCTCTTCGATCTCCATCACTCCTCTTCAGGGCCCAATACTCACACGATGCCGAGGAAGGAGCTTGGTGGGTGTTCATAGTCAGAACTAGCAGTGAAATGCAAGCATAACTCTTCGCGAACCACATTCAATGTAGCCGCCACATTTCACGATGTGTAGCGGGTTGCTCTGACCGCAATTGGTGACGTTGACGGTATCTCCAGATGGGATGAAGTCGTACGAAAGGCTCAAATCCTACGTTACAGTCCGAACGTAGATGCCGTTTGGTGTTGCGTAGGACAAGAACGGAGCGCCGGAACTGGCATCCGTCTGAAAACTGCTGGCGGATGGTCGAATGGTACAGAAAGTGACGATGCGAGAGCCAGGTGCGTCGTCAGACGTGGCATTGGCAATACTGGCCGACCTCCAAGGACCACGCTCTCAAGCGTATGGTCGGGTCGGCTGTGACTCTCGACGGGGACTCTGCGATGAGTTCGGTGGCGTTGCCAGATTGCTTTCTAGTGTTGCTATGAGTGGACACGGGCAGGACTCGTGCCAAGACTCCGGGAACGGAACCGATGGAAACAGAGTCGAACGGTCGGTGAGGGCTAGCGATTGATCGTCGTGAGGCCCGCGATCTTCGACGAAGGCAGTGATAAGCCGACCTCATCGATGGGGCGAGCACTAATAGATGGTCGAATCGCCCCTCACCTCCTTCAGGGGGCAAAAACTGGAGAAAAGAAGCGCCAGAGGGAACCAGAAATGGGTAGAAGCTAGTCAAGGGTCAAGAGCCGATGCAACCGCATACCGCTTGAGACCAGCGAACCGCCGTCGTACCGGGGGCACTCGGCAGATTTTCGATGCACAGTGACGGCGTGCCGGAGGGCGACGTTCACCCTAGCCGGACGGGAATATCCCGCGCCGCCCTTACTGGGCGGGAGCTGGCTCCGACTCGATGTCGCTGCCGGCAGGAGCGAGGTCCTCGGCTGCCGCCTGGACTGCCGCTTCGATGGCCGAGATATCACTGTTGTAGACGCTGAGAACGGCGTCCGCTGCATCCGATTCTCCGCTCTCGAGCGCGCCTAGTCGCGCCCGGGTCGCGTTAATGGTTTCAGCCATCCACGAGTCGCGAATCTCCCCGCCCACCGTCGAGATGTGCTCGGGCTGGATGGAGACGTTCACGCCGGCGTCCGTCTCGTACTGGTGGACCTTGCCGACCACTGCGACGAACGACGGGGTCTCGGCCGAGCGGAGCACAGCCATCGGCTCCTGCTGGTACTGCCCCGCGTAGATGTTCACAACTTCACCACCTGCCATGACGCGCCCCTTCCAGAACTCGGAGTCATCGCCGACATCCGAGGTTTCGATGAGAGCACCGACCACGAGCACGCGGTTGACCGCCTCACCCGAGGGGAGTAGCGTGAACTTTGGCGCACGATCGTCGCCCTCGTCCTCTGGACGGGTGAACGAGTGGGTCGCCATGTTCAGCTCTTCAGCGAACACGCGCTTGGCAGGTTGGCGCTGCGTGGCGGCGTCTGCGAGGGCTGCGTTACTGAGGCCGGCATTCTCTCCCGAGTAGGAGATCTCCTCGACCTCGTCGACGAGGAAGTACTCGCCGATGACCGGGCCCCGGATATCATACGTCCTGCCGATGAGCAACTCACGGAGCTCCGTTTCGACGACGCTGGGATCGAGGGCCTCAGAAGCCATCTCCATGGCGTCATCGAGACTCACTTCGGAGACTGCCTCAGTCATCTCAGCGTTGAACAGCGTGCGGACAGCACGGTTGCCATCGTCGAGGATGGCCTTCAGGCGAAGATCGAACACGCCATCGACGTCACCGTGTTCGGAGCAGCGACCGTTCTGGAGGACGCGCGTGCAGTCCTCGCTGGGGCAGCGCTTGATGAGGCCCGAACCCTCATCGAGGCCGACGAGCGTCCCAGTGGCGCGAATCGACCCGTCCGTGGGTTCGACGGCCTCCTCGGACTCCGTGACGCTGCTCGCCTTGTTGAGCGAGATGGAGTACTTGCCCTCGTACTCGTTCGTGACCGCCGAGGTGATGTCGTAGGTGACGCCTTCCTCGAGTGTCGGGAGCGAGTCAGTGTTCTTCGCCCAGACAACGAACTTCATTTGGGCCGTTTCGTCGGCGATGAGGCCGACCTGCCGCATGGAATCGGAGTGCGGCTCCCAGAGGTCGACGATCTGCGCCCGGACGTCCACCCATTCCTCGTCACCGAGGTTCGAGATATCCTCGAGAGCTATCCGGTCGAAGCCCCGGGAACTGCTGTTACCGGTGCCGACGAAGCCGGCAACCGCCTTGACCCCGTCCGAGAGGTCGTTGGATTCGAGGTCGTAGTCGTTGATGACGTTACGAACTGTCGTCTCGACCGCCGTCTCGATCGGAACGGAGAACTCCTGCATGGCCGCAATTCGCTCTTCAATGCTCGACACGGGGATCTCCACGCCCATCTCGCCGAACTCGCCGCTGATGTCTTCCGCGCGCTGTGCTACGTCTGTGGTAATGTTTGCACACATGTTTGTCACTCTCTGAGGGGATTTCTGAGAAACGGCTTCGGGACTGGGCACTCGACCGTCGCGCCCCACCCCACCCGCTCTCCCTCACCCCCTTTGGGGGCTAATACTCACGGGAGACGCAAGCAGGATAACCGGAAAGCGACGATTGGGACATCCCGACCGCCGCCGTATGGACTGATTCACTCCGAGGTTGAACCCCGGATCTCGGCGAGAATGAACGCAGTCACCGCTGCGCCCCTCTCTGACTTCCCTCACCCCTCTTTGGGGACCAAAACTCACGCTGCGAGGAGCTGGGGAAACCGAGAGAACAGAGGCACTTTGCCCGTCCGAGCCGTCTAGTCGGAAAGCAGTACGTACAGAATCGCGTTCACATCCTCGACGACTAGAAGGTGTAGTCGTCGCGATCGCGAGCTTCGGCACACGCCTCGCAGAGGATGTCGAATGGCGGCCACCCGGTCAGTCCGTCGGCATCTTCGAGGAGCGTGGTCGGGACCAGGCCCGACATCCCACACCCACCGTCACACGACGCCCAGGAATGGCTGACCGCGGCGAACGTCTCGCCATGTGGGTCATGGTCGGGCTTCCTGAACTCGGGGCCATCGCCGGTCTTGAACTGAACGCTCACGGGTTCTCGCGGCTCAATTTTGGCTTCGGTCGCTGATCTGCTGAAATCGCTGTCGATACGCCGCTCATCGGGGTTGATGTTGTCGTACATCTCACTTCCCTCACCCCCATTTGGGGTCCAATACTCACGCTGCGAGGAGCGGGGGTACACACGGAACGAACGGCGCGATCAGCCCGCCGGCCGAACAGTTCGGAACAGCGCCGTTACCTGAAGAGACGCGAGAGGAAGCCCTGTTTCTTGCGTCGTTCGCGTTCTTCGGCCTTGATACGTTCGTTCGCCTCTTCGTACTCCTGGAGGACGGCGTCGATTCCTGTGAGTGTCTCTTTTGCCGTCTTTGCGTCTTCGCGCCGAATCTTCGGACGCATAATCTGCTTGACTCGCTTCACGGGGTCGTCTGGGAGCTCGGCAGCGTCTCTCGAGAGCTCCCCGAGGTGCTTGAGTTGCGTACGATACTGAGCGCGTTCCTCCATCAGCTCATCCATCGTTTCGAGGTAGACCCTGAGGACAAACCGGAGGCGTTCGTTCTCCTCGCCCTGCTCGCTGAGTTCGGCGAGTTCCCTTGATTGCCGGTCGAGTTTCCGAGCGAGAATTCGCTGGTCTTCACGAGCGAGACGCATTGCCTGGTCGGTCGCGGAGTAGCCCCGGATCTCACCGATGGTCCAATCCGCTGGGTACTTCTCGTCATCATTGAGCGTCGGGTCGGTGCGTTCCCATCCCGGCCCGGCGTCGCGAGCGGACGCTTCCATCATTCGCTGGGTGCTCTCGTCGAGGTCGGAATCGGTGTCCACCCCACGCGGGTCAGCGGGTTCGCGACCATCCGTCGTCGGCGGCGCGGCCCCTGGCCCGGCCGTTCTCTGCCCTGAGACAGGACTATCATCAGCACTTGTCCCAGCTGTCGTGGAACCTTTGGGTGTGGTCGTCGACGAAGCGGCGTCATGACTATGGGCCCGGGCGTGGCTGTTCCCCTGTTCCGGTTCCTGCCTAGTTGCGTAGGCGTCAGCGACTGCTGCCGGGTCGCCATCTTCGTCGGGGTTGACGGGAATGAACTCTTCGTCGTCCTCGAGGTTAGGATGGACATCGGTATTGACGGCGGGGGATCCCCCGTTCGCCCCTTCGCTGTGCAGTGGGTTTGTCTCGTCCGTAGCGGCGTTGACAGTCTCGGACGGCTCGGAATCGGAGCCAATCTTGAAATCCATCGGCGGGAGATCGTGGTCGTCCGCCCCCGAGGATGACGATGAATCCGAGCCGTTGGAATCGGCCTTCGAGAACTTCACACCATCTTTGCTCGGGACTTCGTAGTAATCGTCCACCCGGAGGAGTGCACGGGCGAGCGTGACATCGCCGTAGGTTGCGCCACTCGCGTAGTGACGTCGCTCCCACTTATCGCGGTGCAGGCCGGATTCCTCGAACAGTGCGTTCATCCGTTTGGGGTCTTTCGCCGTCCAGAACGCGAGGTTGTGAGCGAGCGCCATATCTGCCTCGGACTGGCTTGGATAATCGGCGTCATGGGACCCCCACATCGAGGCGTCGCCTTCGTAGAGACGCTGCCTGCGGTCACCTCCCTGAGAGTCGAACATCCGCGTGAGTATCTCTTGATCTGATAGGTCCACACCGGGTCCCGCGAGGTCGGCGAACGTACTCGGACACTTGGAGGGAAGGTACTTCGTCGCGACCCGCTCGAGGGCCTCCTTGATTGCGGGGTCGTGGATGCTCTTGAAGGCGTCTCCATAACGCTCAATGAGCGAACTCGCACTCTGCTGCGCCCGGGCCTCGATGCCGCGGCGACCATCCGCGTCACCTCTGCTTTCTGAATCTTCAACTTCTGTCCCTCTGGTGAGAGTCGTCTGTCCACCTGGTCTCACGCCCTCCTCGATGAACTCGCGGTGAACGGTCTCTATCTCATCCTGACGCTTCCGGATTTCTGTGGGGGTTCCCTCGACGTGAGCACCAGTCGTAGCGAAGTACCGTCCGGAGTCATACATCTCAATAGGGCCCTTCCGGTTTCCGCCGGGCGGAAGTTTCCCACTTGCGAGGATATGCACACCAGTCCCGGAAGCGGAAACCTCCGTATATGAGTCGACCTTGTCGATGATTGTTTGCGTCCATTCCTTGATTTCACCAGTATCAGAATCACGACAGTTATCGAGGTCGATACCGACGATGGTGACGTCGTCACTGAAGACGAACCCCAGACCATCGGCGTTCACGCGAGAGTCGTTGAGTGAATCCCAGGCGGTGTCGAAGTCTCGGCGATGTTCGGGGTTGGTAACGTCGGCATTAATGTCACCACTCGTCCGATATGGTTTAGTCGGAATCTTGGTAGATTTTCCGTCACGCATACCTTCACGCCAGCAAATCCAATTCCTGATAGTGCGGATTTTGTCCGGGATCCCGTCTTTAGCTACGTCTACTTTTGGCATGGATATTACCTATTGTCAGTCCGCCTCGTCGCCTCGTTTCGTCGGGCGAGACAAACCGATTTCGTCGATTTTCCCCGACTCAGGGCGAAAACCAACAGACAGCACACGAATTGTGAGCGAATGATCTCCCTCCCGTATCCAATACTATGTAAAATCACTCCGGAGGTGTCGAATGGAGCGATCTGGTTGGTTGATAGCCTGTCTAAAACGCTTTGCGCACGTGCGCTAAGTGCTGACGCTGAAGGAGTGTTAGAAAAGGCGGATTCTGACGATAGAGCTCCCATACTGCTGATGCGCGTCACACGCGAATTTTGCGCGAAGTTGCGAGCACTCGAAACCCCCGCAAACCCGGTGATTTCGCTTTGAACCTCAAAATGCCGTTTTAGAGCCTCTAAAACGCCTTGAACGCGCGCACTAAGTGCTGACGCTGAAGGGGCGTTAGAAAAGGCGGATTTGCGGGGTACAGCGTCCGTACTGCTCGTGCGCGTCGTGCGCGGACTTTGTGCGAATGCGTGGATGTGACTAGTCGAGATCATCGAGGAGATTTGGAGCGCCGACGAACGTCCACTTACCATCTTCACCCCAGATGGCTTCGGTGAGCTTCTCGTAGGTCCGCTTACTTCTCTTGGGGGGCAGTTCGTCGATCCGGCCAGCATTTGCGAGGGCTCGAGTGATATCCCATGCGACTGATAGATTGGGCACAATCCAGATTTTCATCTCGACGTCGAACCTGTTGAAGTCGTCATAGTGCTTGACCATCAGCGAGGGATGGACGTTTGAGATGACCTCTCCAATAATGACGGGATCTTTGCCATCGTAGCCGACCACGTCTGGCTTCACATCAGTCCCGTGAAGTGGCGTATATTTTTTAACAAAATAGTGATTGTTCGGGTCACGGGCGAGTGTGCGAGCGAACGCCTCTACCATCACCTTGTGGTAGGTCTTCTCGTTCACATCGCCCTGATCTTCGCCGGTAGCGACCTTCGCTCCACACGCTCGCTGGCCGTCGCGAGTCACAGTGTAGTAGACCCGCAGATTTTCGGTCCGCTTCTCGAGGTAGCCGAGTTCGATGAGCTTCTCTTCGTCTACCTCATCAAACTGATTCTTTATCCTCTCCATCGAGTTCACAACGTCGTAGGCAGGGTGGTTGCCGTTGACTGTGGTGACAATCGCGGTCAGGAAATGGCGTTCTTCAACTGTCAGACTCTTATCTATACCTTCTCGAGTCTCTCTATCCTTTTTGTCGGCACTCTCAGTGGCGTTCTCGTTGGGGGCATCAGACGCACTCTGATCGTCTGTATTGTCGGCACTTGTTCCCCTCTCCTCGTCGGTGTCTGCATCGTCGGTTTTGGACGGATCCTCGGAGCTAGGGTCAACTCCACCGTAGAGAAAGCCGTCAACTCGATCTCCCAGATTACTGTCTCCTTCATCAGCTGATCGTGGAACCCCGCCATCGGTCTCGTTGTCATCGTTCGTCTCTCGCGGCGGGCGGCGTGAACCGAGATCGTCTGTGAGGTCGTCTGCGGGAACTCGACTAGCTCCTGATTCGGCCTGTTCGCCGTGCTCGTTCGATCGGGGTTGTCCCTCTGTGCTGGGGGTGTTTGGACTCCCCGTGCCGAGTTGCGTCTGAGGGTTGGACCCAGTCTTCTTGCCTTCGCCGTTTGCGTCTCGGTTCTCGCCGGACACGCCAATCTCGAAGTCACGATTCTGGCTATTTTCACTACCGTTGATGCCGCGTCTGTGTTCGGCTGAGAGCTGCTCGTCGGAAGCGTCGGTGTTGCTTCCGGGTAGCAGGCAGTGGTCACGCCGCGTTGTACGGGTAATTTCTGCGTTGATGTCGCTGAAGACATGACCCTGCGTCGACACGGTCTTGTTGATCACGGGGTTGTCAGAATCGCTGTGACCGTCGGGGATATCGACGGGGAGCATCGTCACGATTTCGGGGATATCGGTCATGAACCCGGTGTCAGGGAGTTGAGCGACCCATTCTCCACGCGGGAGCGACGTGATCCGGTCGACGAGTTCCTCGTCCTCGATGCCTTCGTGGAACAGCGTCATCACGAGCTCGTCGTCGACGGCGAGTTTCCCGATGAGTTTCGTATTAATGTTCCGCAGAATTTCCTTGTACGAGGAGACGTCGAGGGCATCGGCCTTGACCTGCTCTGCGAAGTGGACGATGACTTCGAGGGAGAGACCGAATTCACGCCCGTCAGGAATCATGTCGTCGCGTACCAGTTCGGACTGGAGCATCGCCGCAGCTTCGTCGATGATGAGGTTGATAACGTATCCATCCTCGACCGGCGGGGTGTTCCTGAGTCGATGACGGAGACGAGCGCCCGACCAGATGTAGTCGAGCAGCATGAAGGTAAACAGATTGCTCGAGGCGGGCCGGAGGTCACCCGTATCGACGAGGACGACCTTCTTCGAGGCGAGGACGTCCTGGATGTCGAACATCGGCGATTGGTTGGCGTAGCAGCCCTTCTCGCCGTTCCACTCGGGAACGAAATTGAGGACACGCCAGACAAAGCTCCGCTCAGCGAGCTTCGTGATGCGGTTCATCACAGCATCGATCGACGTTTGGAACCGCTGCTCGTCGGCGTGGAGATGCCGCGTGAGAGCGAGGCGAAGCGTCCGGTCGCTCACTTCGGGGAGTTGCCCCTGCTGCATCTCGTAGGCAACCTGGAACAGGTCTTGGATGGGCCATGCGTCCCGGCCGTACACGGGGTCGAACATCGCCTTGATGAGGTTGTTGAGGATCTCTTGGGCGACGAACGCCTGCTGGGTCATTTCTCGGCCCAGCACGTACACGAGGAGTTCGTTGTAGCGGTCAACTTTCTCTTGGACGGCGACCGTGCGTGAGACGCCGGCAGCGAGTTGCGGTCGAATGTCGAAGTACGGGAAAGCAAGCACCTCGTCGTTCGGCCCCGGGACGGGGACGTGGAGGACGTCATCGAGGTTGCCGAATTGCTTGAAGTGTGCTTTCTTGTACTCGTCGGCCATCGTCCCACCTTTCCGGTCGAAGACGAAGATGGGGCCGTCGAACGATTGATAGGCCGACAGCGCATCGTTGACCATTGCGGTTGTCTTCCCGCCGCCCGTCGTCGCTGCGCGGAGAATGTGGTGCGTCAGCTGCTCTGCACTGAGACGGATGGGAATGTCTCGCCGGTTGTCGACGGCGGTCTCGGCGTATCCAATGTGCATTCCGTAATCGTACTGCGAGAGCAGGTCTTCATCTGTTGCCGTGAGTGGCGATCGAGCGTCGGGTGACCCGCCCGATGACCCACGCGAGGCTCGCGGGAGGGCGTCCGTGTGCGGGACGACGACGAAGTTCGCGAGTTCGTCGGGAGAGGCACAGATGAGTGGGTCACCTTTACTGAAGCGCCCGGTAAAACCGCTGATGCTGGCCTGACGGGCGTGGCACAGGCGGGCGAACTCTTTATTGTTGAACCCGAGGAGTTCCCCCTCGATGCCATAATATGGCCCCGAGAGCGACGTGAACGCGTTTGAGATACTCTGGACAGTCTGTTCGTCGCAAGCAGCTCGGAGTGTGAGGTCGAACGTTGTGGTGGGTTGTTTGCGGTCGATCTGTTCCATCCGCGACCCCGTGATCTTGTCATCATCGCCGGCGCTGACGGACCCTCCGACCTGCTCGGAGATGTCTCCACGGTGGATGTTTCGGCGTTCCTGGTCGGATGTTCCAAACATCTGCCGGGCAAACTCGTTTTTAAACGCGGAGAGCGTCCCGTGGTTGCCCATTTTGAGGTTCCGCTTGTGGGTTTCAGCCTCACTAGTCCAGTTAGAGCGTGGCCTGAAGGTGGCCTGGAAGATGAACGGATCGTCGGTGTGGACGGCCTGCTCAAGGAGCACACTGAGCGGCGAGCGATACTGGTCGTCGCTGTCGATAGCCAAATCGCTGAACGGCCGAAGCAGCGTCATCCAGTCGTCTTTTTTTGAGGCAATGCCTTTCCACCGGACGAGCGAGGGACGCTTCTCTTCACGGACTTCCTCGGGACGGAGCGGAACGCCTTCCCTGACGAGCTGTTCTTCAGCCTGCTCGGAAGAAAGATCATGCCCGCTTCCAATACTATGATCCACAAAAACCTCGGGGTCCTCGAAGCCAGCGAGGTTCTCGAGGTCGATAATGTCGTCGAGCGAGGCGATACGTCGCCCGCCAACGCGGGCGTTCCCGTCTTCTGAGTCAAACGCCGCGACGGGGTTGAACGGGACGATCTCGAACTCGAAGGACTCGGGATACATCGCGGCGACGTTTGCGGCGAGCGTCTTGAACGCAGTCGCCTCGTAGGGCGTCACGGAGATATAGAAGTCGAATCGCTTCGTGTTCCGCGGCTTGTGGATGATAAACTCAAAGGTCTTCTTGTAGTCCTTGATGCCGAGGCTGGCTTTGAGATTGAACCGCGAAGTGCTCGTCACGCCCGCCCGGTACAAGCCAAAAAGCCCCGCGATGACGTTCCCGGGTGTGACCTGCTCACGGGCGGGTGAGATGTGGATATATGGCCGGGCTTCGATCGGATCACTGAGTTTCTTTCCCGGCCCAGTCGTGCCCTTGACCTCGTAGGGAGTGAGTTGCTCCTCACGCTCTTCGTTCTCCTGATCGACCTCGTTCTCGGTCGGAGGGACGCGGTCAAAGTTGGTCGGTTCTTCCTGATTCTGAGTGGGGTGGTCCCGTCCCGATTCGGTCGAGTCTTCTCCGCGCGTTGACGACAAAGAGTTGATGCGATCGTGGAGGGTGTCCTGTTCATGATCGTCCCGATTGGGGTCCGTGGATGGGGGAGTCATTGGCCCACCATCTTCTTGCGAGTAGACACACCCCTCCGCCGACACTGTACAACGGTCGAGTGCGTCCCAACCCATCGGGCGATTCGGTTAGATAGGCACACTATTGGACTGTTTGTTGTCATTTTGGATTGTGTTGTGTCGTTTGATTCAGCCGCTACTGGATTGTGACCTAATTCTCCCCACAATTGGAAATTCGGACACGAGCGGCGAGCGGGGAAGGCGTCCGTACCGTCTAGCCCGTCTAGACGGTTTACGGGGTGGCGATCCACTCCAAGACAGCCACGAAGATCGTGACGCCGAAGTAGAAAATCGTCATGCTCATTCCACCAATCATGAGCCACATCCCGTTCTCAGCGCGGTCGGAGTTTTTCCGGGCAGTGAACCACACGATCGCGCCAAAGGCGAGAGCCACGAGGCCAGCGTACTTCAGAACGAGCAGGACGGTGTCGTATAGATTGGTCATGATACCCTCGAAATCGGCTGGGGGCCCACTCTGCGCGGCGACTGGATCCACGAAAACGACTAGGACGAGGATTCCCAAGACGAGGGATGTGCTGTGCTTTCTCAGGAGTTTCTTTGTTCGGAGGGTGCTCATGTTACCCACCGGGAAGAGGTGAGAATCTATTATAAAGAAGAGTAGACTACATCTAATGTGGCAGATGTAGAACGGCGGTTTCAGGGTGTCAACGGGCGGGATTACGGGGGTTTTCACCGGAACAGTTATGTGGTTACCAATAGCACACCTAATTGTTGGACTTGGAACACCCTCCAGTGCCTCCTTGTCCATAGGTGATTGCAGTGCCAACAAACAGCTCCAAGCCCACCTCGAGTGATAACACCGACCGCGACCCCGAGACGACGATCAACATCTGCCTCCACCGGGATACGCATACGCGGTTGACCGCCTACAAGAACGACAACCCCCTGATAGAGAAGTCGTACGACGAAGCGATCAACGAAATCCTTGAAAAAATCGACTTCCCACAGGCTGAAATGATCGAGAACAAGTACCTTCCGTCAATGTCCGACGCACATCCTAGCGACTCAGACTGAGACGAACGACCCACCTACAACATGTTCTTTTTCACGCTGGTTTCCTTTCCCCACTGACGTAGCACGGTATTACGGAGAGCTGGCCGTCGGGCGGCGTTTCGAATTGATCGGGACATCGTTGTGAGGGCCGCTACTGGAGGCTATCGATATCCCACCTGTTTCGGTGCGCGGGGGGCCCCACCGGAACTCGACGGTATCACCGACGTCGATGCCGTTCTCGGTGGTCCAGTAGTAGGGGACTTCGAGGACGTATTTCGACTGGCCCCGGTACTCTGTGAGGGGATCCCTGTTTTTGAGTTCAGCGTGGTGGATCACGGTGATCCGCCCCTCCTTGTCGATAAAGATGATATCGATGGGGAAGGCCATGTCCCGCATCACGTAGGTGCGTTCTCGTTCTGTGTCGTGGAGAAAAATCATCCCGTGACCATCTTCGAGGGAGTCAGTATTCGAGAGGCCGGTGTATTGTTCTCGCCATGTGGCGGCGACATTTCCCTCGACGGACGCGAGGTAGTCGCCGCTCTCATCGTAGATGGTCGCAGTCCCGTAATCGGGAGAAGTCAGGTCTGCGTGAACAGTATAGCCGACCCATACGACCATCGGTACGAAAACGACGATGAGGATAGCGATGACCCAGGGGTTCTTGAGACGGTCAACAATTCGCCGAGCGATTGTGTCTTCAGGGAGCAACGGTTGGTTCGTGGGGCCGTACTCTTCTTGCTCCTGATCAAATCCCTGTTCTTGCCTGCGGTCGAGATTTCCATCACAATCTCTTCCGGCGTCCGGGCGTTGGCCGTTGCCGGTCATAGCAAAATCCACGCGAAAACGCTGAACACGTTGCCTCCGATGCTTCCACCGATGAGAGTAAGCCCCATTACGATCCCACGACGGCCGCGAGACTCGGCACGCGAATCGCGGCTGCCGAACGCCCACCACGTCACACCGATGATGAATAAGACGAGGCCAAGGCTGTGGAGGACGATGCTGAGAGCGGTGGCGAGCTGGGAGAGGTTGCTTTCGTGAACGCCGGTCACGGCGCCGTAGGGCCACCCATCCGGGAGGAACTTGCTTCCGAGGATGAACACGAGAACCTCGTAGATGACGTCGATAGCGACGATCGCTATGTAGCCGGCTCCGCCACCGACGGCCATCCCCCGGAAGCGGGCCATCGCTCGAGGACTTTTCGCGTAACCCCACCAGCCGATGATACCGATGACGAGCGCAATGAGGGTTCCGTAGCGCCCGATAATGGTCGCGATTTCGAGGAGTTCGATTGTGGGCTCAGTAAATTCACTAACCTTGCTCATCCTGATTTCCCCTTGCTGGTGCGACGACGCATCCGCACCCACCACACGGCGAAGATCCCGAGGGCGAGCCACTCGACGAAGATGAGAACATTACTGATTGATGCCGAGATGTATTCCCCGACTGCGCCAACGGCCTCGAAATCGAGGGGTGAGGGCGGCAGGATATAGAGGAGTCGGTCACCCTTGTAGTAGGGGTCGCCGGGTGACCAAAACACGTCGCCGTCGTAGCGAGCGCGGAGAACCGATCCGTCCCACGCGATCTTGGCACGGCCATTATTGTCAGTCGTAACCGTCGATGTCGTTCCGTCATCTTGGGTGACAGTGATTTCCTTATTTTTGATGGAGTTGCCGTCAGTGTCCGTGAGAACGAGGACGCCATCGTGATCCGCGCCGGTAGATGAGACATTAACATCTGTCATCTGGAGGACGGTTGACTCGTATGGTTGGCTATAGACTTCGAGCTGGTCTTCGCCGGAGACTGTCTTCCCGTCGAGTGGAGCACCGAACGGATTCGAGGCGTCGACGGTGACAGCTTCACCTGTGTCGAGGTCACTCGATCTGACGTCGATGACGTGATGTGTGTAGAGGTCGGTCGGCTGATCGTTATCGGGATCGTTGACGTTGGCAGGAAGTGGTGCTCCCGGGAGCGTCGTCGAAACTTGGCTATCGACGGTTTTCGTGTATCCCCATACTTGGTTGTCTTCACCCTTCTGTGGGAAAGCGGCGGTGACGTTGGCGACGCCTGTCTCGTAGCGGTAGATGGCAGGCCAGCGGTCGTTGTGGGTGTGCGTCGCGTTATGAGAGGTTGACCCGCCTCCGGTGAGGACTTCTACCTCGTCGTTGCGGGAGATACCGTAGAACCGCCACGGAGAGGTGAGGTGGATGGTTTTGTTGTCGATATTGACACTGATCCTTCTCCAGGGGTCGCTCGGGAAGTCTTGATTGCCCTTCCACCTCACGGCGAGGCGGTCGTGACCAGCGCCGTCGATGTGAGCGACATCGATCTCGAGATTCGGGGAATCCCAGTCCGTGATGGTGACGGGGACGCTGTATTTCGTCGTGTGAGTGTTCGTGCTCACACTCGTTCGCGACCATTCACTGCACTTCGAGCTGGTGACACCCCACCGAGTTTCGACTTCGCTGGTGACTTCGAGGGTCGCCGTCAGGGTGTATTCCCCTCGAGGATATTCGAGATTCTTACTCGATATAGATTCAATCGCGATCCAGGTTACCTTACCGAATCGGTTCCATTCGGACTCGCCCGTGAATCCGGGACGATCGAGTCGGACGGACGTGACGTTCGCCGTCGAATTGAGGAGATCGTATTCGGCCCACTCGGTCTTCGGGTAGGTGTGTGAGTGAGTACTGTTTCCGTGCGTGTGCGATCTCGTACACGTTGCACTTCGACTGAAATCCGCTGGGGCAACGGCTCGGTGATCATAGGGAACGTACGCACCTCGGGTTGGGGTCGACCCGGAAACGTATCTGTCACGATACCAGGCACCGCCAAAGAGGTCGTTGATGCCGACCCATGACTCGCGGACTGTATTGAAGTCACTCTGCCCCCATTTTCGGGACATACTCGCGCCGCTCGAGGTGGGGTAAAGCTCCCTGCCGTTCATTTTCGGGATGGCGATCCGATCTGAGTCCTGTGCGTACTTCGTGTATTGTTCGGCCGCGTGGAGGTTCCGTGAGATGATGCTCTCGTGCTTGGCCTGGTGAACGAGGGCGTCGTCAGGGTTTGAGACGTAGAGTTCTTCCGCGTCTGGATCCCATTTCACGTCGGCGTTATAGACGGGCCGCCACTCACCGTACTGGTTAGTAGCACGCACGAACCACTCACCGTCGTTACTTTTTGGCCCGTCGTAGGTGTTCTTCTCATGCACGTTGATGAATTGCGTTTCTGTATAGAACGGCATGCTGGAGTAGGGTTTCCACTCATCCTGGATGGGAATCGCGTTGTAATCGGAGAGGTCCGTGATGTAGACATCGCTTGTTGTGGAATACCGAAGCGATTGCGAGGGTGACAGTGTAGCCCGCCCGAGGTCGACTGGGTAGGCCGGGTAGTCGTTCTCGAAGTAGCCGGTGTAACTGACATCCGCGGGATCGACATCCACGTCGTTGTTCGCGAGGACACGATAGGTTTCGTCGTAGGTATTATCGACGCCAGGCTCGGGACTCGGAATGTCATAGATTGGGCCGATACCTGCAGCGTAGACAACGGTGACGGGTGCGATCACGAGGCTGGTCGCTAAAAGTACCGTCACGAGGATGCGGAATCCGTGTGACCAGCCCCGGAAAGCGTTCGCGGTGGCCTTCATCCCCACACTAGTTGTGGTAGTGAGTTTCGCTGCACACGCGGCGTAGAAGGCGTATATACGTCCTCTAAGCCTATCGGCCCAACTGTCCTCGTGTACCGATCCAGTCTCTCCGTCCCGACGTGAATCAGCCTGAGAGGACATAGTGAATCAGGCTGATGAAGATCGGGAAGGCGAACCCAATGATTGTGAGGACGAACCCGGTTGTTGCCATCGCGAACCCTCGACGGCGGTTGTTGATGGACGGGCTGATGAAGTACGCAATTATGCCGATGACAAGCGTGATAAGACCCGTCCACTTGAGTGCGCTCCCGACCCAACCAGGGAGTGTAACAGCGGCCTTTAGATCGGAAATAAGTGTGCTGAGGTCGGGGCCACTCTGGAGTGGGATAACCGATGCCTGCTGTGTGTGGGTGTCGGTATACAGGAGTACGCTCGCCGCAGTATCAACGACAGGATATAGGAGGGGACCGTGGCTGTACCCGACGAGTTCTGCTAGTATACGCGTGAACGTGGAGATGGCCTGATACCCTCCGAGTGGTACGAGTGGGCCGGTGATTTCTCGAATGTATGATCCCGTAAGATAGGCAACATCGGTACTTGCCGACAGTACTCCACCGACGGGAATGAGCCAGTTGATAAACAGTTCAAGCGCCTCTAGTTGGAGGGGGTTCATGAGATGGTGTTCTGTCATCGCCAGCGGTGCCGACGACGCTTGGAGTGGCTAATCTGAGGCTATCTGCGACTAAATATTCTCTTTACTCACACCCTCCACATGCGCTACATTCACCACAGTTGTTGTAGATTTGAAAAGTCCTTAACTGCCTGCTGCTTATGACGGCTGATGGCAAGTCCTGCAAAAATCCAGTCGCTCACCGGTACGTTGAGTGATGGCTCGCCCCTCCAGGACGAGCGCGAGTCGCCTGCACGTGACGATACGTGCGAGGGTGACTGCGTCTGTCCGGTGAGCTCCAAACAGGGCCCTTCCTCTAGCCTGGAAATGCGAGCACCCTCCCATGCCTGAAATTCAAGTCGACTGGTACTCTCGGGAAGAAGCTGACCGCCTACGCGATCTCCGTGATCGGCACGGGATGATATGGCGCGGCGTCCTCCTTGAGGGAGCCAAACACGCAGAAAGTATAGACCTCCTCAAAGCCCTCGTTGAGTTACACCCAGAACTCGCATACTCTCGACCGGGTGACCACGCTGGCGTTTCTGCCGAGAGAACAAATGTCACCGAGCAACTGCACGAGCAGATTCGCGAACGACAACGTGCTCGCTCAACGACCGAAATTCCACTGTCTGGTTTCACAGATACGGATATGGACGCTAACGCGAACGGCAGTAGTGACGTCGATAGTGAGGGCAACCGTGACGATGAGGATGCCGGGCACTTTGACGTGAGTGCTGCCGTCGCTCAGGTGCAGGAGAATCGTACCCCCTCTTCCAACCATGTGCAGCGGTCGGTTGCGGCCGAACGTACCCGGGAAAGAGAATACAAACGTTGGGATGCCCAAGCGGCACAGGCCGCCGAAGGCGGCGAAACACTTCACCCCGCGGACGCACACGAGGATGTCGAAGATGTGCTTCGACACCCCGGCGACCGCGACGAGTGGGATATCGTCGACCCGCGCTATGATTACGAGGGCTACGCTGACGAATACGGCGGTGATTTTCGATGAGTCGGCCGTCGAGTCCCTCGGACTACAATACGCGAATCAATATCCCATCTCAAGAGGAGTATGAATGGTTAGACTCGGTTCGGAAAGGTCTCGGGCTGACCTGGCGTGGGATGATGCTGAAAGCCGAACAGCGACTTCTCGCTGCTGAACGAACGTGGCCGCCGGCACTCCGAACCCAGCATGTGGTTTCGGCCCCTGATCAATCGGACGCCGATATCGAAGCGGAACGCGACGTTGAGGCCGATACCGAAGCCGAAGCAGAGAGTGACAGTGACTCCGAGATTGACGAGGTGGCGAAATGAGCCAGGACGTACCGGTGGCATCTAATCTTCTCGCCTCGAAGATGTTCGGTGTCTCGGCCCGCAAATTGGCCGAATCGATGGGGCCGCCCCTTATTCTCCCGCTTATACTCTACACTATCGGTCTCCCGCTGCTGGTGACGCTCCCGTTGGTGTTCGTCGGATTCCTCGTGGGACTGTTCATCTATAGCCGCACTCCGCCGGGACAGCGCCCTCTGCAATATGCAGCAGCGATGGCACGGCACCTGCGTGGGCGAACGGATTACGTCTGGAAGCCTCCGGAGCCTAACAAGGACGATCTCGCGTATCATGAACCCTTTGAGGCGTGGATCACGCGACGCCCAAAGCCAGTTGTCGCCGATGCTGACGGAGTTCGTGATGATGCTGACGAGATAGGTGCGGAGACGGAGACGGACGAACCAACGGACTCGGACGACGGCCTTGACACGGATTGGCCGATCGCGACGTATGGAGGACAAACAAATGACTGAATACGAAGACGCCGGTTCGACGCTGGACCTCATGGATTTCAAGAATGTCCGTGACGGCGGCGTCGTGGAAACGCCTACCACCTATGCGATGGTGATGCAGATACAGCCTCGAGACTGGCTAATCCTCTCTGAAGAACGCAAAGAAAGCCTCTATCTATCGTTCTTGACGTTCCTGCGCGGGGTTCAGTTCCCAACACAGATCCTCTCGATGACGACGGCATACGATCCCGAACCCTACCTCAAGCAGTTTGAGGGAGCCGAAAATATGCTCATCAACTCGGGCGACGACGAGGAAGATGTTGACCCGTTGGATGAGTCGCCGCTGCTCGACTACGGCCGAAAGTACCACACTGAGTGGCTCCGGGGCGTCGTCGATGTCGCGGAAATTCGTGACCGCGACTTCTACTTCGCGGTTGCAGTCGCTAAAGATGAGGAGGCTGACGATGGCCTCAAGGCCCAGATCCAGTCGTTGATGCCTAGCGGGAACGACGTTGAGGTTGATGACGAAGCTAAGTATATCGAGGAAGTGAAAGCCCGCGCCCAGCGTGTGGCGTCGAAGCTCCCCCAGACGCAGGTGGAAGCCGAGATTCTGGACACTCGCCCGGCTGTCCTTGAGGTCCTCTACGAAGTCTATCACGGAGAGAAGCCACCTATCTCGTTCGAACAAGGTAGCTTCTCACTCCCGGCCAATAAGGCACAGGAGGTCGCCAACGCAGCCTATACTCCCGAAGAAGCGGCACAGGCCGAGGCGAATGAGGATGGTGACTACGAGTTCGACCGCGCTTCCGACGAACATCCCGAAATCGAACCCGAACCAGATTCCGAATTTGATTCCGACCCGCTGGCAGCGGTTGGTGATGGTGGGTACGCACACCCAGACTCCGTTGAGCGCGTCGCAGAATCGCGTATCCTGAGCTGGTACGCTCGTAATATCGGGCCTATTGGACATGGATCACTCCCAGTCGTCCCGCGAGCGGTCTACGCGGGTGTGTTTCTGGGCCTCCTAAGCCTCATACTCAGTGTGGGGGCGCTCGGCACGTTCATCTGGTCGATGAATATCGCCGAACGCGGTACGGACATCTATTGGCTGGCTCGGACCGTGTCGTTCGCGACGGCTGCGGCGAGTCTGCCTGGATTCGTGCTGAGTCTTGTCGTATTGTTCCCTTCGGAGCGAAGAACGAAGGGACTCGGAGTGGCCGGCCTCGCAGCGGCAGGCTATGCACTCACTCTGTTCCTTGGAGCGTATCCCCAAGACTGGGACTCAAATCCCGCCGTGACCACGTTCACGCTTGAGGTGTACGCGATGGGCATCTTCGCGCTGCTCATCGCTGTCGTCCTCGCGGTACGTTCGCGACAAAAGGTGGACCTCTCGAACCTAGTAGTCGCTTCTGACCCCGACGCGTCTGATGTGGCGACCGACGGTGGGGGCGCAGGCATTCCTTCCATCCCCGTCGATGACACTGACGATGAAGACGCTGGCGTTGACCTCGATGAGTGTCGTGACACTGACATCGGTGTTGTCGAGGTCGACACCGACGGCGTCGATATAGAGGGCCCCGATGCTGATACTGGCGCTGACACCACGGACCCCAGGACGACTGAAAATGAATCTGAGGTTACAAAATGAATCCCCTTGAGAAACTCCTCGGAACAGAAGTTGAGACTGGTTTTCTCAATGCATATGGCTCGTCTTTCGGTACGTCCACGGATTAGTGAGGCGGGGAAAGACTTACCTATGAATAAAACCAATACTATGAATAATGAGTAAGTCAGAACGCTTGGATAACTCTGAGAAGGAAGTCGTTGCTGTCACCAAGCACGGTCAGGCGACCATTCCGAAGCGGTTCCGCGAGAAGCTCGGGATCGAGGCTCCCGGAAAGGTGCTGTTCCGGGAGACCGAGGGCGGCGAGGTGATCGTCGAACACGTCCGCTCGCCGAGTGAGATGCGCGGCTTTGCCGCCCGCAGCGAAGCGTCCACCGACAGGCCCGCGACCGAGATCCTCCAAGAGAAGCGCGAACAGGATCGAGAGGAACGTGACGCGCAGTTCCCCTCGGAGGAGTGACGGTGGTCCCTGACAGCGTCGTCTTTGACGCTGAGCCGCTGATCGCACACGCTGATGATGAACCCGGGAGCGACGTGGTTGAGGAGTATCTCGACGCAGTCGCCGTCGAGGACACCGCCGGCTACGCCAGCTGCGTGAACCTCGCCGAAATCCGCTATACTATCGCCCGGAAGTACGACCGGACCACCGCTGACGAGTATCTCGACTGGCTCACCGATCTCGGAATCGAGACCATGGCGGTCGGTGACTCCTGGCAGGAGGCCTCAGAGTACATCCTTCGGTACAACCCGGCGCTCGGTGACTCCTTTGCACTGGCGACCGCTGAAGAGGTCGAGGCGACGCTCCTGGTCGGCGGTGACGACGACTATGACGAAGTCTCCGAAGTCCCATTAGAGCGGTTCCGTGACGGCTCCGCATAGATGACTGAAGACGTCGATCCTGAGGCTCCCCGACCCCACCAGAAACAGAAGATGAGACTGACTTTCTCAGTGAATATGGCAGTCTGACGTAGTTCATAAATAGTATGAAGATGTAGTCTGGGATAGAACGATGGCTCGAATCACCGGCTCCTACCCAGATGATCTCGACCTCCTCATTGAGGGCGCTGTCGAGGCTGGTGTGTTTAGTGGCAAAAGCGATGCGTTGCGAGAGTTCGTGCGTGAATACTTCGAGGACCACGAAAGCGAGCGCGTTGCAGCTGCGGTCGCCCTCTACGAACGCGAGCGGATCACACTCGGTGATGCTGCGAGACTCGCTGATGTCGATCGGTGGACGATGCGGGATCTCCTCCGTGAGCACGGTGTTGAGCTCCGCCTCGGACTCGTTGACGAAGACGACGCAGCCTACGAAGTAGAGGCAGCGAGCGAACTCGACTTCGGTGATGAGGACTCGTCTGATGAGGAGCCACGTGCTAAATGACAGATGACGATTCCAGCGAACCGGAGCGTCCTGAACACGACTGTCCTCTCGAATTTCGCCTATATCGACCAGCTGTGGGTTGTTGCTGACCTCTCTGGAATCTGTACGGTACCGGTCGTCCGTGAGGAGCTTGAACACGGCGTTGATGACCATCCATATCTTCAGTCGGCACTCGATACACTCGACGACGAGATTCCCGTCGCGACGATTTCGGACACCGTCGCAAACAGAGAGGCGGTTGTCAGTGACCATCTCGATCCTGGTGAAGCACAGGCATTTGCTTTGGTAGATGCTGCGGACGGTCGTCTACTGACCGACGACGGGGATGCCCGATCGTTTGCGAAAGATCGAGGCGTGACCGTTGTCGGGTCGGTCGGGGTGCTGTTGGCTGCGATCGATGCTGGAAAGATTGATGAGCCAACTGCCGATGAGTGGCTGTCGACATGGATCGATGAAATGGGGTACTACGTGCCATACCAGTCGATTTCGGAATATCGGTGAGATACGCATACCGCTCCCTCCATAGCGGATGCCGTCTTAATGCATGGACGACAGGGCGTGCCTGAGTACTGGCCATCCCTCCTATTGTGACATCACGAGTTCGAACCGCGCCCCGCCCTCAGACCCGTCTGTCATAGACACCGTCCACCCGTGAGCTTCTACGATCCGCTTCACGATGGTTAGTCCGAATCCGGTGCCGCCACTCGTCGAGGAATGGCCCGGTTCGAAAATCTCCTCGCGCCGATCTGCGGGGATCCCAGACCCATCGTCTTCGACGTAGATAGTGTCCTCATCGACACGTCCGACACGAACGGTCACGTCCGTGCCACCGTGTTCGATAGCGTTTCGGAACAGATTCTCGAACACGTGCCGTAATCGGTCGCGATCGCCCTGGAAGGTCATCTTATCAGTTATTTCGAGGGTCGCCGCGTCTGTGTCTACCGTTCCCCAGCACTTCCCGACGAGATCGGTCAGACTGACCGACTCCGTTTCGTCTATCGTCTCGCCCTGCCGAGCGAGCGTCAACGTGTCCGCGATGATCGCCTCCATCCGGTCGAGCGCCCGCAGGAGTGGATCGAGGTGTTCGCTCTCCGTTTGTTCGTCGAGGATTGTTGCGCGGCCCTGTGCGACGTTGAGCGGATTGCGCAGGTCGTGGGAGATAACACTCGCAAACTCGTCGAGACGCTCTTTTTGACGGCGAAGCTGTCGTTCCCGTTCGACGCGGTCGGTGACGTTCCGGGTGATTCCCACGAGACGGGTTACGTCGCCGTCAGTGAGTACCGGCGCGAGATTCGTCTGCCAGATGCGTGCCTCCTCATCGATTTCTAACTCTTCCTGATACGAGATCGGCTCACGAGCCTTGACACACCGGTGATAGTTCGCTTCGAGTTCGGCTCCCGCTTGCTCACCAAATACATCGGGAGGTGTTTCTCCCCGCACCTCTTCGGTCGTGAGACCGGTTTGTTGCTCGTATGCCGGACTGAGACGGTCGAACTCGAACGTAATGTCGTCGTCTGAAACGTTGACATCAACGAAGAAAATCGCATCCTCTGCATTGTTGAGGAGGGCCTCGTACTCTTCAGCCAGTTTGCGGAGTTCGCGTTCCTGTTCTTTCCGCTCAGTAATCTCCCGGCTGTTGAGTAGAATACCGTCGATGACATCGTCTTCGAGTCGATTCCGCATCGTAGCCTCGATCCAGCACCACGACCCGTCGGCGTGTTTGAATCGGACTTCGACGGTCCGGGGTTCGTCCGGGGTCTCAAGAACAGCTTCGACCGCCTCGGCGTTTTTCTCCCGGTCGTCGGGATGGACGTATTCGTAGCCAGAGTTCCCGGCTAATTCCTCGGGATCGTAGCCGAGCACTCGGGTGACCGCGGGGCTCACGTATGTCATCGTTCCGTCAGTGTCGATGATCGTGGCGACGTCGCTCGACTCTTCGACGAGCATCCGATACCGATCCGCCTGATTCTCGATCCGTGTGTCCGAAGTCTCAGTGTCTTCCATTGGTCAGTGGTGTTCGACGGGTGTTCCCCGAACGGATGAGTCGGCAGACACCCGGGGAAGGCTCAATACGACGCCTGTTCCACGCGGTGAGTTATCCACGAATGTGACTTCGCCACCGTACAGCGAGACAGTCCAGTAGACGATCCAGAGCCCGAGTCCGATGCCGTGCTGGAGCGGCGTTTCCTCGCCCTGTTTGATCGTCTCCAGTTCTTGATCCGGAATGCCCGGTCCGTCATCCACAATTTCGATGTCGATCCACCGTTCAGACTGCTTTTCCCTGGACGGTCTGGTGGTGACCGTCACCTCGGGTTCGGGTTGGTCGTTGTGGACGACAGCATTATCCAGCAGTTCCTTCACTGCCAGCTTCAACCGGCTATCTGCTCGAACGTAGAGTGGGTCAGAACCATCAAGATCGAATGAAGCGGTCGAATACTCTTCAGAAACGGTGGTGGCGATATCGCTAACTAACTCCGTCACATTGGTAGCAGTCTCAGCTGATACTTCTTTTTCGAACAATGAGCGCACAGTTTCGGCTTTGTCACCCAGCGACTCCATGGCATCCGATCGTCTTTCGATCGCCCGCACGTGCGCCTGCGATTCGTCATCGCCCAGCGATTCGCGGAGTAGTTCGGCCCGGCCCTGAATCACGTTCATCCCGTTCTTGAGGTTGTGGCGCAAGACGCGATTGAGCACGTCGAGTTGCTGTTTGCGCAACCGACGATTCGTCACGTCGGACTCGATCGTGACGAAGTGCGTGATCTCTCCGTCGTCGTTCGCTATGGGCGAGATCGTCTGGTCGACGTGATACAGCTCCCCGTTTTTGCGCTGATTGATGAGACTTGCATTCCACTGCTCGCCCGAAAGGATCGTCTGCCACATCCGATCGTAGAACTCCTCGTCCTGTTTGCCTGATTTGATGATGCGGGGGGTTCGACCGACGGCTTCCTCACGAGTATAGCCGGTTCGGGCTTCGAATTTCGGATTCACGTACTCGATAGTTCCTTCCCTGTCAGTGATGAAGACCGCATGTCCTGCGTTCTCGACGGCTTTTTTGAACAGCTGTAAGTCCATTTCGCGCTCTTTGCGCTCGGAGACGTCCTCCTGGAACCCGACGTAGTTCTCGACGGTTCCGGCGTCGTCTCTCACCGGCGCGATACTGACGCGGTTCCAGAACTGACTGCCGTCCTTCCGGTAGTTCCGGAGTTCCACGGACACCGGTTCGTCCTTCTCAACTGCCGTGCGCATTTCGGCGACGGGTTCCTCTCGAGTCGCCTCACCCTGGAGAAACCGACAGTTGCGCCCGAGCGATTCCGATTCAGAATACCCCGTCAGCGCTTCGAATCCCTCGTTTACGTAGATCATCGGGTTATCTTCTTGATCGGGATCAGTAATGGTGATCCCGACGGGCGCTTTGTCCATCGCCTGGGACTTCAGTTCGAGCTCTCGTGCGTACGCTTTCCGGTCTGTCACGTCGCGTGCAGAGAGGATTACCGGTGACTGGTCGGAATCCTCGAGCGTCGCGGCCGACACCTCCAACTGTCGCGTTTCTCCTTCCTTCGTCTGACACGTGAGGTCGTCGGTCGATCCCTGCCCCGCCTCCTGTACCTGCTGGAGAAAGGACCGAAACCGCTCTCGATCGTCGGCGTGGATCGTCTCAGTCGGGGATACAGAGAGCAATTCGTCGCGCGAATATCCCACGAGGTCACACGCTGCCGGATTACACTCGGTGATCTCGTCGCCAGATGGAGCAACAACGAAGATCGCGTCGTTCGTCGAATCGAACAGCCGCTGAAATCGAATCTGCACGTCCTCGTAGCGCGTGGACAACTCCACCGACTGCTCACGCCTCGCCAACAAATTCCCCACACGACGAAACAGGGTCGTCCGGTCGACGGGTGCAGCCACCACTTCGTCAATGAGCGGTGGGCCGTCGCCGTTCTGCTCTGACGGCAGCGGGACCGTTCCCCTTGACCCTTCCTGTTGGATCAACAGTACGGGCGTGAAGGTCGGATGGGCCTCTTTTTTGTGCTCGCGTAACGCCTCGCGGTACGTCGGTACCATCTGTTCACCAACGAGATAACAATCGACGGGCTGGAGGGTGTCATCGACGATGACGTCGTATCGGTCGTCGAGGAATTCTTCGAGCGCTTCCCGGTCGTTGTCCCCGTGAATAAAGAGTTGTACCGTGTGTCGCTCACTCACTTCGCGACTCGACCGGTCGGTCATGATTGGTCGGTTGTCTGGTGGTACTCGTCTGGAATGCGATGCGTTGAACTACCCTGCATGATCCCCCGAACGGTATCGAACGGTCCTTCGATAACCAGCCCCTCGCCGGACTCGATAGCAAACCGCTGGAACCGGCTGTCGAAATCCCCGAGCCGTTTTTTTACAACGCCGATCGCTCGGTCCAGTTCGCCGTCGACCTCCACATAAGTGAGAAACACGATGTTGTCCGCGATGTAGCTGGTGTTCGTACTCGTGGCTTCCGGGATGCCGGTGAGACGGTCCGCCTCGTCCGTGACGATGACCGCGATACCGCGATTTTTGAGTATCCGGGTGAGACCGTGCAGCCGGCGAACGAGTCGCTGATCGCTGCCCTGGAGTGAGATCTTGTAGCCCGAGAGCCCGTCGATGAACACCGCGTCCGGTGCGTGCTCGTCGACCTGGTCGAGGACGTGCTGATCGAACTCCTCGGCGGAACGCACGAGCGGTTCGGTCTCTGTCAGCCCCAGTGATCCCTGCGTCCGCATCTCCGAGATCGGGAGTCCGAGGGTTTCCGAGCGATGGACGAACTGGTCGATCGACTCCTCGAAGAGGTATCCGAGCGCTGTCCCACCGTCTTCGACGATGCCCGAAAGTATCTGTGCGCCGGTGGTCGATTTGCCGATGCCGGTCGGACCGCTGATAAACGAAACGGTCCCGCGTTCGATTCCGCCACCGAGGAGACCGTCGAGGGATGCGTGTCCGGTAGAAACGAGTTCCGGATCGAACGTTCGGTTGTCGTGTTCCGGGATGGTCTGTGGGTAGACTTCGATCCCGTGCTCGCGGATTTCGAGTCCGTGGGTGCCGTCGACCTGTCCGAGGCCACGGTGTTTCGGGACCGCGATCCGGCGTTCATGCTCATCGAGGTACAGGTTGATGACGCCGTCGCTGAGCGATTCGAAATCGTCGTGCGTGCTCTCGCGAGTCCGTTCCCTGTCGAGTGTTCGCGTTGCGACTGTCGTCACCTGCCGGTCCCGGAGAAAGCGGATGAGCGATTGCAAGCGCTTCCGGTACTGGTATTCGTCCCGTTCGACGTACTGGAGTTGTGTGATCGGGTCGATGAGAATCCGGGCCGGGTCGACCTCCTCGATTACGTGTTTGATATCCTGCGTGAATTGCTCGGATTCGACTTCGGTCGCCTCGACTAGGTTGTATGACTTGTCCTCGGCGAAAAAGTCCGTTCCGGGCCCGATGTCTAAAAACTCGGCGTCCCGAATGTCGACATCGAGCCGTGCTGCGTTGACGAGAATGTCGTGTCTGGACTCTTCGCCGTGGATGTAGACGACTGTCTCGTCGGCATCGAGTCCCGCTCGTAGGAAGTGCTGGCCGAGCAGGGACTTCCCCGTTCCTGAGGCGCCCTGGACGAGGTACGTACGGCCCCGGATATACCCTCCGTTGAGCAGTTCGTCCAGCTCGGGGATACCCGACGCCACCAGCTTGATTTCTTCGGTCGCCGCATCGCGAGAGTGATCCGACATCGTGTATCATGTTTTGCCAACCGGCCCCGAGGGAGATAAGACGACAGTCTAGATAACGGGATTCGGCGGAGAAGGTGTCTAAAAAATGGGTTCGCTCAATGTGCGGTTTCGACGCTGATAATCTCGAAGCGGACGCCGCCTGTCTGGCTGTCAGTCACGCGGATTTCCCAGCCGTGTGCCTCCACGATCTCCTTGACGATTGCGAGACCGAATCCAGTGCCATCGTCAGCGGTCGAATAGCCGGCCTCGAAAATATCGTCGCGTTCTTCGTCGGGGATTCCCGCTCCATCGTCCGCGACGTAGAACCCGTCAGCTATCTCCCCGACGGTCACCGTTATCTCACCGCCTCCGTGGTTGACGGCGTTTCTAAAGAGATTCTCGAACAACTGCTGAAGTCGGCTCCGGTCAGCCGATATCGTCTGGTCTGTTTCGACAGCGAGCGTTGCGTCCGCACTCGGCGTCGTCTGCCAACACTCCTCGGCCAGTTCCGACAGGGTGACCGGTTCCGTCGTTCCGACTGCGTTCCCACTCTGGGCAAGTGCCAATAGATCATCGATGAGCGCCTGACAGCGATCGACCGCGTCACCCACTTCATCGAGGTGAGGGGAGTCACAATCGGCCTGTGCCAGTTCGAGGCGGCCCTGGGCAGTCATGAGCGGATTTCGGAGATCGTGGCTGACGATGCCTACGAAATCTTTGAGACGGGCGTTTTGCCGTTCAAGTTTCCGTGCACGCTCTTTGCGCTCTGTGATATCTCGGAGTGTCCCGACTGACCCGTCGAACTCGTCACCTTCGTAGGGAAGGACACCCATGTGATCCTCACAGACGATCGGGTCGCCGTCACATGGCTGGATCGTCACTTCGAATTGTACCGTCTCCGGGCCGTCACTCGACAGCAACCGACCCAAGTGGTGTTCTGCCCGTTCGACGGCATCCTCGTCCTTGATGAGTGACGGCGTGCTTCCGAGAATGGTTTTCCGGTCGTAGCCGACCAACTCGACGAGTTCGTCGCTGACATATGTGAATCGCCCCTCCTCGTCGAGCACGTACACGGCGTCGGTCAACGCCTCGATGATCGTCTCGTGCTTTTCGAGTTCCTGCCGACGCTCCTTGCGGTCGGTGATATCGTGACCAGCTCCACGGAGTTTCGTTACCTTCCCACCGGATTCTACGACCGGAGTTATCGTCATCTCGATCAGACGCTCGTCGCCGTCCCCTGGCTGAAGTCGCCACGTGTTGTGCAGTTCCTCGCCCGTCTCGAAGGCCCTGGTGAGTGTTTGCTGAATGTCTTCGCGGTCGTCCGGATGGAACAGTGCTATCGCCTCCTCCAGAGAGATTTCGGCCTGGTCAGGGTGACCGATAATTCGCCGGGTGCCAGCCGTCAGCAGGACAGTCCCGCTCTCTCTGTCCAGTTCCCATCCACCGGTGTCGCCGGCAAACTCCGTCAGCCGGGTCAGTTGTCGCTGTCTGTCGACCCGCTGTGCCTCGCGTCGTGCCTGGACGGCATTGCGGATCCGGTTGGCCAAGAGTTCGTACCGCTCGGTGCCGGAGCCCTTCTGGAGATAGTCGGTAACGCCGGCAGAGATGGCGTCGCTGGCGATGGACTCGCTTCCCTTGCCGGTAAACAGGATGAATGGCAGGTCGGGATACCGCTCTCGGACAGCCTGCAAGAACTCGAACCCGTTCATGCCGGGCATGTTGTAATCCGAGACAACACAATCGGGCCGACGATCATCTATCCTCTCTAACCCACTGTCGGCGGTCGTCGCTGTCTCGACAGTGAACTGGTGGTCCTCTCGCTCGAGAAACATCGCGGTGAGGTCGGCGAAATCGGGTTCGTCATCGACGTGAAGAACCTCCATCATTTCCTCCGTCTCAGTCAGGGCCCTTGCCTCACTCATGTTTCAGCCGAGATAGTTTCCGGATCGATCCAGACGATGTGTCCATCCTCCCGGGCGATGAGGCCGTTGACCATCTCCTCATCGACTGCTTCGACAGAGTCAGGATCGATCGTCAGGATCCGGCGCACGTCCGTTACCGCCCAGCCGGAACGCTCGCCCGTCGTCATTTCGGTATCGAAGACGATCATCCTGTCCTGGCTGATCCCATTCTCTTCGTGGCTATCTGACAAGAGCCTGGCACTCGGATCGATGACTCTCGTCGTCTCACCTCGGAGATCGATCGCCCCTTCGACGTGCGGGGGCGAATCCGGGATCGAAGTCACGTCTTTTTTCGAGCGACTCACGACCTCGGTGACGTACTCGATATCGATGCAGTACTGTTCCTCCCCGAGCGTGAACTCAAGGACCTGGTGTGATCCCATGGGTTCACATCTCCGCGTCGTGATCCGGCGTCCGGCCCGCAGTGTCCGACGCGTGGTGCCCGCCGTCAGCCGCGGCCGGCGATCCCGCTCTCGCCTCAGTTGCTCGACCGGTGCCCGATCCGGTTTCGAAATCCGACACCTGGTCGTGCAGGTCTTCGGCGAGACCGGACAGTTGCTGGATATTCTCGGAGGCTTCGGACAGGGAAGCGGTCTGTTCTTCTGTCGCGGCAGAGACGTTGCTCGCCTCGGCTGCAGTCTGCTGACTGACGCTGGAGACCTCGTCGACCATGGAAACCACTTCCTCCGACGAGGCCGCCTGGTCGTCGGTGGCGTCGCTGATTTCCCGAATTCCGCTTTCGGCCTCTTGCACGGCGTTGGCGATCTCGTCGAACATCTCGATGGCGTCCTCGATCGTGTCAGACCCGCGTTGCACCTGATCGCTCATCTGCTGCATCCCCTCGACGGTATCCTCCGTCGTCCCCTGGACTTCTTCGATGCGCTGTTCGATGTCGGCAGTCGCCTCGGCAGCCTCCTCTGCCAGGGATTTGATCTCGTTTGCCACGACCCCGAATCCTTCACCTGCTTCGCCGGCACGGGCGGCCTCGATCGACGCGTTCAACGCGAGCATGTTCGTCTGTTCGGCTATCTCAGTGATCATCTCGACCACCTCACCGATCTGGTCCATCTTCTCGTCGAGCGTTTCGACCTGCGTGGCTGCCTCGTCGGCCCGGGTTTCGATGGACTGGATCTCCTCGGTCGCCTCCGAGGCATACTGCCGCCCCGTCTCGCCACGCTCGACGGCCGTACTGGCAGTCGAAGTCACCTCTTCGGCCGAGGAAGCGATTTCCTCAACGGTCGCCGACATATCGTTCATTTCGCCGGCCACCTCTTGGAGGTTCTCGCTTTGCGTGTCCGCACCGCGTGAGATCTCTTCAACGGACTCCGCGACCTGTTCGCTGGCCTGTTCGATCTCCTCCGAACTGCCCGCTACTTCCTCGCTTGACGTCGCGACGTCGTCTGCGATCGCCTGAACGCGTTCGACGCTCGCATTCAGTTGTTCGATCCCGTCCGCAAGGTCGCTCAACGCAGTTCCAAACGCTCCCGGGTAGTCCGTGTCGATGTCCTGGGCGAGCCGTCCGTCTCGCAGTCCCTGACTCGCGGTGGCGATCTCGTCGAAACTTCCCGAGACCGCCCCCATGCCGTCGTCGAAGGCGGTGAGGATCTCCCCGTAGTTGCCGGCGCGGTCGGTGTCGATGTCCTGCTCGAGATTACCGGTTTTCAGGTTCTGGCTGGCGGTGCGGATCTCTTCGAAACTGCTGACCATTTCGGTAGCACCGTCGTCGAGGTTGGTCATGATGTCGCCGTAGGTGCCGGGGAAGTCGGTCCGGCGGTCCCGGGTCTCGAGGGCGTCGTCACCGGTTGCGAGGTTGGTGCTGAAGGTGTCGATTTCGTCGAAGGCACTGCGGAGATTGGCCTGCATTTGCTGGAATGCATCGCTCATACGGCCGAGTTCGTCGTCTTCGAGGTGGTCGTCGACTTCGGCGGTGAGGTCGCCTTCACTCATGGCTTGTGAGGCCTCGGAGAGTTGTTTGATCGGGGTGGTGATGCGGCTGGCGACGAAGAGGCCGATGAGGGTAGCCGCGACGAACGCTCCGACAGTCAGTCCGATAATCGTCATGTGGCTATTGTTCGTCGTCGTCGCCGCCGACGCGACTGACGCTTCCATTTTCGCGTCGGCGTCTTCCTCGAAGGCCGTGGTGTCTTCGTCGAGTTCAGTGTAGACGCTGTCTAGCTCGTCCATCTGCTGGTTTGCGCGCTCCTCGTCTCCCGCCTCCATCGCGGCGATGATTTCTTCGCCCTTGGTTTTCGCCTCTTCGTGTTCGGTTTTCATCTCCGAAAGCAACTGCTGTTGCTCCTCGGTGAGGTCGTCACGTTCTGCCAGCGTCGTGTACCACTCTTCGAAGTCTGCCTGGGAGGCACGGAATTCTTCGGCTGCCTCCATCTCGCCCGTTAACACTTCGTGCAGTGCCAGCCGCTCCGATTCGAGGTCGTACTTCATTTCCATCGCTGCGTCTGCCTCGGCGACGTCGTCGTGGACGACGGATTCGAGCTGGTTGTCCACAGTCGTGACACTCGTATATCCGACGAACCCTGTCACGGCCACGAGTACCGCCACGAGCACGAACGCCAGGATGAGCTTCGGCCGCAGGTCGAACCGATCGATTGTCACCTTCTCTAGCATGTGTCATCGTCTCTTGACTATCGCTATAATTAATGTCTCTAGATGACGGGATGAGTATCACACCTGAGAACCGACGACGGTCTCGTTCGCCAACCTCTCCGTTCGAGCCGTTCCCGGGGGTCGCATCCGAGAACGCCTTCCGGACCGCGCTCCTGAGAGTATCCGGTTATCTAGATGAGGGACTTATGACCACATTTAGTCTACACTCACCCCATGTCCGGTTCACCAGAGTATAGCCGGGACGATTTTGGACGGGGCGGTCTCAACGACCAGCTGGACGCGGACTCCTTAGTCGAGGAAATCGGCCTGGATAGATCCGAAATCCGGTGGCGGAAGGATTTCATCGGTTTCACCGACGACGATGTCCGTCGTCTTCGGACGTATCGAGATGACTTCGCGGACAACGCCGACCAGGTGGCCGAGGACTTCTACGACAATCTGACCGACCACGAGGAGACAGTCGAGGTCATCGGGCGGTCGCCCAAGAACGTCGAACAACTCAAGCGAACGCAATCGGCGTATCTCACGACGCTCGTGGAGGGGGAGTACGGCAGGGACTACTTCCGTGACCGGGCCCGTATCGGCAAACTCCATGATATACTGGATATGCCGATGAAACACTACCTCGGCCAGTACGGAGTCTACTACGACCTCATCCTTCCGCTGGTGGGCGACCGCCTCGTCGCATCACTCACTGACCGCCTGACAGATACTGTCGCAGACGGAGGGATGGAGGCCGCCTCTACCGAGGAAGAGGATGCACTGAACCCCGCCGACCTCTCGCGTCGCGCGATCGAAACAGCGGTCGAAGAAGAGGTCGACGACGCCGTGGGGGATATTCTTGCGCTTCTCCGAATCATCAATCTCGACATGCAAGTCGTCACAGACACCTACATTCACTCCTACAGCCAGCAACTCGAAGAGGAGATCGAGCGCAACAGACAACTGATGGCCGAGGTCGAGGAAGACGTGAAACAACCGGTGAGTGACCTCCAGACGAGCGCCGAGGACGTCGCCGAGAGTTCCACCGCAATCAGCGACGCAGCGTCCCAACAGTCCGAACGGGTGGACGAGATTTCGTCCGAGGTAGCGAACCTCTCGGCGACGATCGAAGAGGTCGCCTCGACGGCCGACCAGGTCGAGAGTGCGAGCGACCGGGCGGAAGCCCTCGCGGAAGACGGCAAGGAAGCCGCCGATACTGCTGCCGGGGTGATGGACGGTATCGGTGAGGCAGTCAACGACGTCGCGGACGATGTCACCTCCTTACAGGACCGTGTCCAGCAGATAGATGAGTTCGTCGATGCGATCGACGAGATCGCAGAGCAGACGAACATGCTCGCGCTGAACGCCTCGATCGAGGCCGCGCGTGCCGGCGAAGCCGGTGAGGGGTTCGGCGTCGTCGCCGACGAGATCAAGTCACTCGCCGAGGAATCACAGACCCACGCCAGCGACATCGAGACGATGGTCGATGGCATCCAGACCGATACTGAGGAGACGGCGGCGAATCTCGCCGACACTACCGAACAGGTCGATCGAGGCATCGAGCGGGTTCAGGATGCAATGGATAGCTTGACTGAAATCGTCGAGGCCGTCACCGAAACGGCGAACGGGATCAGCGAAGTCGCAGACGCGACCGACGACCAGGCGGCTGCCGCCGAAGAGATTGCGTCGATGGTCGACGAGGTAGTCGATCGGACCGACCGCGTCGCAGAGGAAATCGAGAGTTTGGCTGCGGCGAACGAGGAACAGGCGGCAATGGTCTCCGAAGTGGAGGCGTCAGTAACGCGTCTGTCTGGTGACCGCTCCGCGACTGACGGCGGGCGGGAAATCGTCACCACGACTAACTCCGAACAGGTGTCGATTCCACAAGACCTTCCCGACGACATGCCGGACTTCGTGATCGAAACGCTCTCGGAGGAGCAGCTGCGGGAGGTGGCTATCGGGAACCGTGATCCGACAGACCTGCTGTGACGGGCGCTTCCGGCGGAAACAGGAACGTATCGACAGTGACAAAGGCGGCACCAGACGCCGGAGATAGAAACAAGAGAGGAGTACTGGATGGTTTCATATTCGGATGCGTCGATGGGTCTACGGGATAGTATCGAGTATATAAGAGACCACGAGAAGGAACTCCGTCTGTTCAACGTCGATCCCGCCGACACGATACACGAGGAACTCGGCGCGTTCTTCAACACACAAAACGTGCGAATTACCGTCAATCGAACGGCATCGGGAAAACCGGAAGAGCTCGCAGTTCTCAGCAACGCGACCGAAGTCCTCGCTGTCGTCGATGTGTCGACTCTCAGGGAGTTACTCGAAGACGTTTCAACAGGGACCGGCGACCTTGGCATTGCCGACAGAGAATACGAGAGTGTTCTCCGTCATCTCAAAGAAACCACGTTCACGTCATGCGATACGGAACAGTTGCTCTACGCGTCCCGGGAGATCGAGGACCGTGCTCGTCGGGTCGGCCAGGGTTCGATTCACACGGGGTTCCAGCGATGTTCAGTCATCGTAGAACAGCGGTCGATTTACGCTGACCTCGCTCGCCGAGGCGTCTCCGTGCGCGCCTACGGCGTCCCCGACGCCACGCCGCCGGATCTCGGTTCCGGTCACGTTCATGCGGTCTCGACAGACGAGGTAGCCGAGACGTGGTTCGTCGTCTTCGACGGGGGTGGCAATAATACCCAGAAGACTGCCTTACTCGCCCACGAACGCGACAAGGACGCGTTCCACGGCGTTTTGACGTACGACCCGGGATTCGTCGACCACATCCTCGAATATTTGAATCGGAGTTACGGATCCCCCTCCGACGGCGTACTCTCCGGCCCCTGACGCCAGTAAATCGAGAGTTCATACCGAAATCGGGCGCCTGGATACAGAAACCGACAAACACTCCGTTGGTGGTATTAGCGGAACGTTCTCAGAACATGAAATCAGTAGAATGTTATTTATCTCTGGTTGATAGACTTGGTCTATAATGGTAGAACAGAACCGACAAAGAGGAGGTGAGGAAGGGAAGAAGTCGAACCAGGCCGAATCCGTCGAGACTGGTTCTGTTTCGTGGCGCGATACCTTCGTATCCGAAGAGGCCACACAGGAGAGAGCCGGCACAGCAGACGCTTCCCACGGGCTCGGAGAGTCAAAAACCACGCGAGAACTGCGAGCGCGGACGAAAGCACTGGAAGCACTCACACGGGCGAGTGACCTCTTCGTCGGTCTGTCCGCCCCTGTTGACGAGAGTGTCCGCACGCTCGTCACCGAACTTCCACAGTGGTTCCAGCATCCTGAAACGATTGAGGTCAGAATGCGAGTCGGCAATGACCTGTTCGAAACCGACGGCTTCCAGCGGACTGGTGATCCTCAGACGGCGGAGGCCCGAACACGCACTGGCACGGCTGTCTCGATGACGGTCGTGTGCGCGGATCAGCGACCCGACACCGGAGAGCGGGAATGGCTCCCAACAGAACGAGAACTCGTTGAGACGCTCGTTTCACTCGTTAAAGAAGGAATCGATCGATGGGAAATAGACAGTCTGAAGCGCGTGTCCGATGGTATTGCTGTACTCGACAGCAACCTCAACTACGTATACGTGAACCAGCAGGCTGCACGGCTTCTCGGTCAAGACAGCGAGGAACTGCGTGGCGAATACGTCTGGGACATTTTTCCTGAAGCGGCAGACACCATCGCCGAAGAGAAAATCCAGACGACTCTCGACACGCAGTCGCCGACGTCCTTCGAGCGATATAACGCCGACAAAGAGCAGTGGATTGAAGCCACAGTCTACCCGAGCGACGACGGCGTCATTATCGTCTTCTCAGAGATCACCAACAAGAAGGTAGCCGAACGAGAACTGGAACACGTTCTGGAAACGACTCCCGTTGGAATCGTCCTCCTGAACGCCGATAGAAATATTACCCGCGCAAACTCCCGTGCCGAGGAGTTACTCGGCTTATCCAGACGCAAGATAGGTGAAACGGCGTACGACCACCCCGACTGGGATATCTGGGACGAGGTGGGCAATCCGATCCCACGCGAGGACCATCCGATCACGCGTGTCTTCGAAACCGGCGAGACTATTACGGGGTTCACCCACGGAATCACGCTCCCGGACGGCTCCGAACGGTGGCTGTCAAGCAACGTCGCCCCGATCAAAACTGAAGACGGATCCATTGAACAGATCATCGTTGCGCTGGAAGACATCACCGTTACCAAACGCCTCGAACAGCTCGTCGAGACTTTCCAGCCAGTCAACGAGATTCTCAACAGTGCAACCGCAGACGAGGAGACCAAACAGGCCATTTGTGAGTTGCTGACGGACACGCGGGAATACCAGTACGCACGGGTCAGTGAACACACCCCAGGCACAGCACCAACCGAGTCGGATCTCTTGGAGGGGAGGGGGGCTGTCGCTGCCAACGAGTCTGTTCCCCTCCCGATACAATCGCAAACAGAGGTCGCTCCGGCAGAGGTCGCTGTTGAAACAGGCGATATACAGGTCGTTACGAGGAACCGAACCGACTCACGGTTTGACCGGTGGCGAGCAGACACACTCGACCAGGGGTTCCAGGGCGGAGCTATCGTTCCCCTTCAGCATAGGGGACGCGTCTACGATCTACTCGTCCTGTATACAGACCGTGGAGAGGCGTTCGGGAGCCGCGAGCAGACACTCCTGACGACGCTCGGTGAGCGGATTGGGCAAGTTCTTCACTCACTTAGGACAGAGCGCATTCTCCACGCCGACACAATGGCTACACTCACGTTCGAGAGCACTGACTCGGCGTCGTTTTTCATCTCCGCTTCCGAACAGCTGGATTGTACGATCGAGATTAGGGACACGATTCCGGCTTCGGATGGCATGCTCGTCCACTATGCGTCCGTTCAGGACGCTTCGTTGGATGCTCTGGGTGATATCGCGGAGAACGGAGATTGGGCCGCCCAGGTGCGACAGATCCGTCACACTGAGGACCCGCCAGGTGGAGAGGTCGAAATCAGACTGCACCGACAATCCCTGGCACAGACTCTCGTCACAGAGGGTGCAGTCGTCACGACGGATACGGTAACTGACGGCCGGGCCGAGGTCGTCTGCGAAGTGCCACTCGGTACCGATATTTGTTCGCTCGTGACACGTGTTCAGGAGTCGTTCCCGGAAACGACGTTGGTCTCAAAACGTGAATACACTCCCGCTGCGAAGTCGGATGCACACGCAGTCGGTCGGGTCCTGGGAGACATCTTCGAAACCGAACTCACAGACCGGCAACAACAGGTCCTGCGAGCTGCGATGTACGGTGGGTACTTCCAATCACCGCGACGAAGTACGGCAACCGAGATCGCCGACGCGCTCTCACTGACCCAATCGACCTTCTCCTATCATTTACGAAACGCGCAGCAAACACTTTTTGAGAGACTATTCGACCGATTGCAGTGATAATTATCATCTCCCTGGCTAGTATGCGAAAATCCATGGAGAAGAATACCCGATTGTGCGTTGTGGGGGCATCTGGAACACGTTCTCAGGGGATCTCGACGTTTGGCATCCAATTACACCCTGTGCTTTCTAGGGCCTATTCGAGTCTACGTTCTTCTTCCCCGATCGGGCCAGCGTCAACGAATCCGGCATCAGGAGATTCAACCTATGAGTCCGTGAGGTTAGTGGCACGATGGTGTTTTGAGCATGTCATGGTCAAAGGCTTCTAGTGACAACTTCTCGGGAGTCTCGATGTGTTGTCTTTCGACGGATCGCACGCCAGCCGCACGTTGCGTGGCCAGTCTATGATACGACACCGCTGTACGATCGAACGTCGCTCGCTGGGCTGGAATCAGATATCCGGACAGTCTCGGCGACGTGGTTCGATCACGAAAGCCACGACTCGGTCGAGGGGTTCGTCTGTGCACTCCCCCTGGCCTACTTCCGGTTCAGCGCCCACGACCGATATGAGGGGTCGCCACGCTACCGGATGGACACCCTCTTTCGGGTGTTTGTACTGAAAGAACTCCACGGGTGGGAGCACGAAACAGCACTCGTCAACTACCTCGGGACCCGTCCTGAACTCTGCGAGCAACTCGGTTTCGAGACGATTCCAGACCAGTCGACACTGTGGCGAAGCTGGCACGAGCGGTTTACCATTGACCTCAGGGAGACTGTCGAGACGGCGGCTCGAACGATCCTCATCAAAGCCCAGGATGCGGGTGTTGAGGTTCCGCGTGAACCGACACAAAAGCCCCGATACCACGGGAACGAGTCCGGTGAGTCAGACCCGGATGATCAAACTACGTTGGAGCAGGCAGAGAAGATTACCGACCACGTCAGCCGCATCGTGTTCCCGGCGTTTTCGTTGGACCGTGGGGACGGCTGTGAGATCCACGAGAACGCCTACTTGGGCTTGCAGACCTATCTCGGACTCCGTGAGAGACTGGCTGCGAACGAGGGCGCTCGTAGCTTCACCTACGAGTCGACTCGGGAACGGACACCGCTGGGCCACGCCCATCGCGAGCAGATTCGAGACCTCTCGATTGAACAGGTTCGCGAGATGTACCGGCAGGCCGTCAACAGGCTCCTGAGCGAAGTCGCGGAGACAGAGGAGTTCTTCCGAGCCGGGATCGTCGCAATCGATATCACCGAGGCTGACCCGTTCACCGGCGATAGAACGGGCCACGAAGACGAAATCATCGGCACCAAGGAGAAAACTGACGAGTACGCCTACCAGTGGGCTACCGTCCAGTTAGTCGGGAATGCCGTTCCGATTGTACTGGACGCACGGCCAGTTCGAAAGGGAGAGTCCCGCTTGGAAATCGTCAAGGACCTCTTGGATTCTGCTGAAGAGATGGTACACGTTGATAACGTGTTGATGGATCGGGAGTTCGACAGTCAGCACGTCCTGGAGATGCTCAGCCAGCGTGGCCTGTCGTATGTCGTTCCCAAGCGGATGCAGTCCAGCGAGAAGGCTCAGGCGAAGCGGTTGCTTCAGCGCGACCAAGACCGATACGAGACTGACCGAAAGCTCCACCTCGGGAAGAACGAATGGCACGAAACGACGCTGATCTACCGCCGGAAAGAAGACTCCGAGCAGGACGACCATCGGCAGTACTCGGTGTTTATGACGAATTGCGGGAGCGGGCATCTCACGGAGTACGGTTACCGGTGGGAGATTGAGAGCGGCTACAGATCGATAAAGCGGTTCATGGCGGCGACGACATCGAAAGATTTCGGGCTACGGTTCTTCTACTTCGCATTCGCCTGTCTGTTATACTCGATCTGGCGAGCTGTCGATCTGCTCGTGCAGGTTGAGTTGACTGGTGAGTACGAACATTCGCCGATCGTAACAGCCGACAACACGCTGACGCTGCTGAAGAAGGAGACTGGAATTGGGTAGAGAGACACTCTGTTTAGGTTAGCGCGCCGTCTGAGTGGCTACACTGTTGGAAGTCGCGAAAATTCGTCCATACGATTGGAAGTATGACAGGAATGACCGCTTGGGGAGTGATTTGAGGTGGTCTGCGTTGACTGACCCGGCCAAATTCACGCATCACAGCCCCGCTGAACCCGGTATAGTCTCAACTTCCCGATTGTGCGCAATTTGTATAGCGACATAGAGTTTATAAACTCCCGTAATGCTCGAATTCCTTTTCTCAAGGGCCTCTACCCCCAGAATCTTGGATCTATGCCATAATTCAATTTGGTTATGATTACACGAATAATCACGACCACTTTGAAGTACCCCGCCGCCGTCGGTGAAGCACGAATGCTACAATCGGCTCAGAAAGACTCCCCGGGGGTAGAGCCGCCAATAACGGGGTTCGATATTTCTCTGGGTCGCCTCAGCCGAGTCCGTGGAGATGGCGAGGGCTGTTTTCGTGATAGACCAGATGCCTGTGACCTATATTGCGACAAAGTACGAACGGTGTTCTATGCCTGGAGGTGAATCGAGCTCCGAGGACCCGATAAAACGCCAACCCACTGGTGAAGACCGGATACGGATGGTTGCCCGGCAGGTATCAGAGCCGCGGACAGCGAACTGGATCGCCTCCGAGGCGGACTGGTCACACGGGCCGACCAAGCGCGTCCTCGAACGGCTCGTCGACGGCGGTATCCTCTACCGTAACGATACCGGGGCCCACACGACATACTTCCCCGATTATCGTCGTCAAGCGATTACGGAGGCCATACGCCTTCGGGATAGCGACCACACCGCCGAAGGCCTCACCGAACGGCTCACCGATCTGAAAGCACAAATCAGTGACTGGGAAGACGAATTCGATGTCGAATCACCGAATCAGCTTCGCGGGACGCTTGTCGACGAAACGCTTGAAGCCGATGAGGAAGACCGACGGCGTGAAATCGCCCGTGAATGGGAACACCTTCAGCGCCGTATCGAGATCGTCGGATTCGCCGTTCGTGAGTGGGACTTCCTCGCCCCCACAACAGACCGGTGAGGTTCGATCCATATAGGGTACTTATGTCGAAGCCGCACTACGTATAATCAATATAAATCAGTGGTCCGTCTTACGGTGACTATGCCGTGTCACGAACGCGTCTCTAACTTGGAGGCAAGTTACACAGATTTCTGACTCGGTGATTTCTGTACCAACGTGTTCACACATTGGGGAACAACTAACATCCCGGCCCACGTAGACCCGCGTATGAGCCAAGAATCGCTCGATGATACGATCAAATTCCGTGCTGGCCCGCTCAAAGAGGCGGCTACTGAGCTGGACTCGGTCCATCTGGGGGGAATCAACGTTAGTGAACTCGCACGCGAGGGACTCACCCAGATGCTTCGCCGAGCGATGACGGACGACGATAAGATCGCGATTTATGAACGCTATTCGGCTGGTGAGCTCTCCGAAGACGCTGCCCGCGTGCTACTCGGTGATGAGTTTGATCTGCTCCAGGAAGACATCGATGCCTTCCGTGAGGCTACCGACGACGACACCAGTGACTATCTCGTCTAAATGGCTAGCGCCGACACACGGTATCCGATCCTCGTCGATACGGACACGCTGATCGCCGTTGCGAATAGCTCCTTGTGGACGCAAATAACGAAACACGTCGGTCTCACGACGACGAACGTCTGCAAACAGGAACTACAGCGGCACGTTGAGAACACGCGCGAGACCGCACCAGAGGGAAGTCGTCCATACCGGCTTCATTACGGGAGCCGTACCGCGCTCGATGCGCTCGAAGATGACGAGAAACCGCTTACCCAAGTGACGAGCGTCCCCCGGCCCCACGGAGCGGACGCCGGCGAGGAATCGCTCCGACAGGAAGTGGTACAGAATCCCGAGGCTATCGACTACGTCATTTTGATGGACGCAGCGGGCCGGCGTTCGATTCGCCGCGCTGTCGACGACCAAGCCGAAGATATCCGTGTTGTGACACCGCCGTTTCTGTTCTATATCCTCTACGACAACGAGCTCATTTCGCGGCGTGAGTTCTGCGAAGCGTGCGGCGAGCTGTTAGAACGTGAGGGCTGGACCGGATACAACGCCGTGAAGGCTGCGTGGGAGGGGATTCCGATTGACTGCAATGATATTCTGGATGACCACTTGCTCCCGTGACGAAACCTATGAATCAGAACACCTCATCGACACGCGATGGTTCGACACCGCTCGCGAGTTCCTTCGAGCGCTATCTGCAGGACAAAGGGAAAGGCCGTGGCGGCGACGGCGGGAACTACCGACGAAACGCTGGACGGGAACTCGAGCGGTTCGCCGAGTGGGCCGCCGGCGACTGCGGCGCCGACGACTGGACCGGGGTCGTCCCCGACGACGTCGACCGCGACCCCACCTTCGAGGACCTCGACGAACGCGTCTTCCGCGAGTACGCCCGGCATCTCGCTGGTGACCGTGGCCTCAAGCAGAACACGGTCCAAACCTATTATCGCTATATCTCTGCGTGGTGTGGCTGGTGTGTCAACGAGGGATATCTCGAGGCGCATTACGCGCAGCGGGCGAGTGCGATGGCGCCGCTGCCGGAGGACGACGGCCGCAAGCCTGGAGATCAGCAGGCCTGGACGTCCGAACAGCGCCACGCTCTCACCCGCCACGTCGACGAACGAGCCCGCGACGCCGTCGAGGCGTACACGACACTTCCGGAGGATACTGCCCCCCTCGACAAGCAGCGAGCGCGCTACGCAGCACTGAAGGCGGCTCGTGACCGGGCACTGGTGTTCGTCCTCGCGTATACCGCCGTCCGCGTCGGCGAACTCGTCCGGGACCCGAATGATCCGCGCCGACGCGGTGTTCGCTGGGAGGACCTCTCCCTCGACGACGGGAGTATGGATGTCTACCGGAAGAAACAGCAGTGGGACGCCGCCAGTCTTCCCGACCCGGTGATCTCGCCGCTCCGGAGCTATCGCCAGCTGATGGACCCACCAACGGAGCGCTGGCCGGTGTTTCCGACGTTCGACCAACGGACGCTCGCAGAGCTCGTCCAGGATGAGCTCGCCGACCGAGGGGAACCCCCAGAAGCAATTACTGAGCTCCGAGAAGAATACGCTCGCGACCTCCTGCTGGCTCTCGATGAGGACATTCGGCCGCCGTCAATCACGACGGACGGCGCACGGTCGATTCTCCAACGACTCTCGGAGGCCGCAGAGATCGACATCGACCATCCGAAACACGACTATCTTGCTCCGCACGGCGGTCGACGTGGGATGGGTGAGGTGCTTGTCCGGGCGTTCGGGTACACGGTGGCGGCTAGGTATCTCGATAACTCCGAAGAGATGGTTCGAGAGCGGTATTCACATATTGAGGCCGGAGAACTTGGAGATGTGGCGACAGAAGCACTCGACGAAATCGAACCACGCTCACGGGGCTGAACGACCGCAGTCAGCCATCAGTCTTTGCTCGTCGAGACCCCTCGTAGAGGGCTGGGAGGCCGAGCGGAAGGGCCAGTATGCCGAACCCGATTAGTGCATACTTGGTTCCGCGTGTTCGCTGTAGTATCAGAATCGTGGCGACAGCGCCGAGAAGAGCAATTAGGAACGCTGCGTTACTCCAAATGGCGTCGTAGGTCGAACAGTACAGCCAGCAAACGAACGTGTAGGCCGGGGCGTTCCAGGTCGGAGGATGGAGTTTCGGCCAGAAGAACCGGCAGTACGTGGTCAAGCCCAGCATCGCCAGGGTCGGCAACCCGACGAGCCATACCGCGGCCCCACGGCTCCCGTCGCCGTATCGCCGGTATCCGGCGAGGAAGAGTGCGGGGAAGCAGAAAACCCACAGCCAGATGCCGATAGTGTAGGTCACCGGCCAGTGTTCGATTCTCGGCTGCTGAAGCGGGAGTCTCAGCGATGGAGGAAGCGTGGCCCAGGGGAACGATGGGTCCGGGACGGGATTGGTGAACAGAGCGACGAGACAGAGAACTGTCCCAAGTACCAATCCATAGAGGCCAGCAGTCGTGTACTGCCCTATTCGAACCGGAAGTGATGGTGCTGTGTCTCCCGTGGTGGCCATGGTTTTCGAGTTATGAGTCTCGTTCGAGTGCCTCTTTCCGTTGTTCGTACTCGTCGTCCGTGAGATCACCACGGGCGTAGGCGAGCCGGAGCTCCTCGAGGGCTTGATCAGTCCCGCTATTAGAGGTGGTCACTGCGCGATAGATGAGGTACCCTGCGCCGACGATGGCAGCGATGAACAGCAACTGCATCAGTAGTCCGACGAGGACCATCCATCCGGGGACTGTTCCGTCACCCCACATATGACCACCCCACATTCCACCCATCATCGGGCCGAATCCCATCATCCCAAATCCCATGAAGAGGACGGGGAGAATGAGCAGGGCACCAAGGACGACGAGGACGATCGTGACGAGTTGGTTATCGGTTGAAGTAGTTGGCATAATTATTCCCTGAGAGTGGTCTCGGTTGAATATAGGGTCTCCTACTTGATGCTCGTTTCTCTTTATAAACCAAGGCTCAGGGGTGCTGATACTTTTGAGATATTGGATCTATTCTACGGATTCCCACTGAAGGAGAGGGTCAACAGCGGCCGGTCGACGTCGCTGATACGTCAACCGAGTTCTCTACGAAACTCTTTCAGTAGCTCTCCGCTAGTAGAGGTATGTCTACGACCGTCGCAACACCTGATGTGGACGAGACGTGTACGTACTGTGGGTCGCGTATTTTCGATCACGACCCTATCTGTGTTCGCGACTGTGACGACGACTGTGGATCGCCCGAGTACTTCTGTAATTATGCCTGTCTCTCGACGTATATCGATGAGAACGATCTGACAACGGGGAATGCGTGTGCGTGGTCACCCAACGACGGTGATTGCTGTTAATCAGGTTTCTTGCTGTGCTCTCGGTCGGCGCAGGGATATTTCACACTCCGCCGAGTAGGTAGAGGGAGTAACCTGATGTGAGGTCTCACGATGGATTCTGATTCCCCTCCAAACCACTCGTCTGCCACGCACGAGCACCACGACCACAGCACCGATTCTGGTGAACACGACCATCACCAGGGGGGCCACGGTGGGATGCACGAAGGCCACGAGCAGATGTTTCGACGTCGGTTCTTCGTCTCCACGCTCCTCTCGATTCCTGTCCTGCTCTACAGCCCGACTCTCCAGGAATGGCTGGGCTTCACCGTCCCGACGTTTCCCGGCAGCGAGTGGATTAACCCCGTCTTCGCGGTAATCGTCTTCGCATACGGTGGGATTCCGTTCCTCCAGATGGCGGTGCCGGAGCTGAAAGACCGGGCGCCGGGGATGATGACGCTGATCTCGATGGCGATCAGCGTCGCGTTCGTCTACAGTCTCGCGACCGTGGTCTTCCCGACGCAGTCGGCGTTCTTCTGGGAGCTCGTCACGTTGATCGACATCATGCTGCTCGGCCACTGGATCGAGATGCGGTCGGTGCGGCGGGCTTCGAGCGCCGTCGACGAGTTGGCGAAACTGATGCCGGACACGGCGGAACGACTCACCGATGACGGCGAGACCGAAGAGGTCCCTGTCAGTGAACTCTCCGAGGGCGACCTCGTGCTCGTCCGGCCGGGCGCGAGCGTGCCCGCCGACGGCGTCGTCGAGGAGGGCGATTCGGACGTCAACGAGTCGATGATCACGGGTGAGTCCAAGCCCGTCTCGAAGGAGCCTGGCGACGAGGTCATCGGCGGCACAATCAACGGCGACGGCAGTCTCCGCGTCCGTGTTGGCGCAACGGGCGAGGAGACGACGCTCGCGGGCATCATGCGGCTCGTCGAGGAAGCCCAGCAGAGCAAATCGAAGACCCAGGTGCTGGCCGACCGCGCGGCCGGCTGGCTGTTCTACGTCGCGCTCGGGGCGGCAGTCGTGACCGCAATCGCGTGGACGGTCGCGGTCTCGTTCGACGCGACGGTCATCGAGCGGGTCGTCACGGTGCTCGTCATCGCCTGCCCACACGCCCTCGGGCTCGCCATCCCCCTCGTCGTCGCGATCAACACTTCCCTGGCGGCACGGAACGGGATGCTCGTCCGCGACCGCATCGCGATGGAGGACGCACGGAAGCTGGACGCCATCATCTTCGACAAGACGGGGACGCTCACCGAAGGCGAGCACGGCGTCGTGGATATGGCGACCGTCGAGGGCGTCGACGAGGACGACGCGCTCGCACTGGCGGCAGCTGTCGAGAGCGACTCCGAACACATGATTGCGCGAGCCATCCGCGAGGCAGCTGCCGAGCGCGATCTCAGCGCCCCTGATGCGTCCAGCTTCGAGGCAATCAAAGGGCGAGGAGTCCGGGCGAACGTCGATGGAAGCGAGGTGTACGTCGGCGGGCCGAACCTGCTCTCCCAGCTCGATAGCGAGGTTCCGGGTCACCTCCAGCGGTTCGCTGACGATGCAGGAGAGAACGCACAGACGGTGGTGTATCTCGTTCGTGACGGAGCGTTGATCGCCGCGTTCGCGATGGCCGACGTGATCCGCGAGGAGAGTTTCCGCGTCGTCGACGCCCTCCACGATCTGGGGATCGAGGTGGCGATGCTGACTGGGGACTCTCAGGACGTCGCCGACGCCGTCGCAGACGAACTCGGCATCGATACTGTGTTCGCAGAGGTTCTCCCCGAAGACAAAGACGAGAAAGTCCAGGAGCTCCAAGACCAGGGGAAGCTGGTGGGGATGGTCGGCGACGGCGTGAACGATGCGCCGGCGCTGACGCGAGCCGACGTCGGCATCGCGATCGGGAGCGGCACCGACGTCGCGGTCCAGTCGGCCGACGTCATCCTCGTCCAGAACAACCCAATGGACGTCGTTCGGCTGGTGAAGCTCAGTAAGGCGAGCTATCGGAAGATGCAGGAGAACATCGTCTGGGCCGCCGGCTACAACGTGTTCGCGATTCCGCTCGCAGCAGGCGTCTTAGCACCGATCGGGATTCTGCTGTCTCCCGCCGTGGGCGCCCTCCTGATGTCGCTGAGTACGGTGATCGTCGCGGTCAACGCACAGCTGCTTCGGCGCGTGGACCTGTCCATTCCCGAGCTTCCGAGCGGGACACCCTCGACGGAGGCACAGTAATCGTATAGACCTGAAATTTCCAGCAGCGAGGTAGACACCATAGAGTGTGTCCTATGATCCGGACTGGTGTCTCCGCCTATGGAGACGCTCTGACTCGGTCAGTTGGATTGGTTCTCTTCAACTGCTTCACGGACGATCTCGTCCATCTCATCGCGGACAATTTGGCGGATGTCCTCCTCCGAAAATCCACTATCATGTCGTTCAACGGCGAGCTGACCACTCAACGTGCGCAGTGCTAATTCAAGAGCTTCGATCTGATCGCTGAATTCAGATAACGTCCCGTGGATTGCGTCTGACCCGAATTGGGCATTATCACCAACCTCGATGTCAGCACCACGCTCGTCTAGTATCCGTTTTGCAGGCCTGTCACCAACGATCTCTTCTTCGGGAAGGTCCGGTGTCACGGATACCGGATGCATCATTCCTGTCAGCTGGATCTCGGAAACTGAGTCTAGATTATCTACCAGGTGCTGCGCCATCTTCTCCTGCTGCTCCTGTTCACCGTGAATAAGGTACACCTGGGACGGTGAAACTTGGCGAGCGAATTGAAGCAACGTGTTTCGGGCTGCGTGGGCTGAGAGCCCATGATATCGACTTATCCAGCTTACAGGTACCTTCACACGGGTTCCATCGCCCTCATCTGGTATCCCTCCGTTAAGTCCGTTCGAGGGAAGAGTGACACCAACTCTCTCGAGATCTTCCTCTATAGCATCCTCCAATTGACGACCAGGTGTCCCCTCGGCTTGATATCCACAGAGAATTACGCGTGCATCATCGTATCGCTGGCAGAATTCGAGTAAGTAGGTCGGTGAAAATCCACCCGAGAGCATTCCAGATGGAGCAATAATGATCGGTGTCTCATCAGCTTCGAGCAATTCCTCGCGAGACATCGGCATTCGTCTAGCAGCCGACGCCTGATCGAAGAGGAACGGTTGTTGGTCACCCGAATTCACTATGTAATTCCGGATCGATTCGGCTGCGAACTCGGCTCTACAGTGCTCGTTATACGTGTCTGTAGCGCTTTGCGCCATCCCATCGTAGACTACGTTGAGCTGCTTTCGGTCCTCTTCCGGAAGCGTGTGAATCCGGTTTTTGAACATATAGAGCAACTCTTGGGATCGCCCGACCCCGAAGCAGGGGATGAGGACTGGCTTCCCATCGGTAGCTGCGTCGACAGCCTCGTTGTAGATGTCCGTTCGGGTGTCAGTGGCACTGGTGTGCGAATGGGTGTCTCCGTATGTCGATTCAAGAAAGAGGGCGTCTGCCTGCGGAGGCTCATCGATTTCGGGAAGATGATTCGACCGGCCGCCAACATCTCCCGAGAAGACTACCCGTGAGCCGTCTACTGTTAGTGCTAACCAGGCACTACCCAGTAGGTGGGCCGCATTTCCAAATTCGAAATGGAGCGTTTCGGTATCCTCAATATGTGCGACGTGATCACTGAGGTCTGCCGCCTGGTATCCGCAGGGACGGAATCGGTCGATGACTTTCCTCAGATCGGTTTCCGAGTATTGTTGTTCTCTCCCTGGTTTTTGCGTCGCTCGTCGGTGAAGCTTCAGTGAATCTCGGAGTAATGTGTCTGCAAGCGCAGCTGTTGGCCTCGTTGTAATCACTGGTGCCTGATCAGAGAGGAAGTCGTGACTCTCCAACAGGGGGAGCGAGCCGACGTGGTCGATATGAGCATGGGTGAGAAAAACCGCGTCTATCTGTCCCTCATCGAGTCCCCTTAGATCAGGGAATAATCCCCCGTCACCTTGATTCAGTCCGACGTCGACGAGATACGTTCCATTACGCGTCTCAACCTGATAGCAACTCCGGCCGATCTCCTTTGCTCCCCCACGAGGGATAACCACGAACGGGGATTCGCTGTCAACCGAAATATCGAGATCAATCCCCCCACCGACTCGTGGGATGTATTCATTTTGCGACCCCTCGTCATCAGATTCTTGAACTGCTTCACTCATCGTGACAGTACTTCGTTTGCGTAAAATCGCTCACTCGTCTCAGTGCGTCCCTGTAGCTGAATGAACTCGAGGAGATCAGTCTCTGCGAGCTGTGGGAAAAATCGTTCAATTTCGGAGAGTACCGGATCAAGCGGCCGGTGACTCTCAGATGCCGCAGCAACTTGGTCCAGCATCCAGGCGGCAGGAGTTGCATCAAGTTTGTCTACCCGCTCAGCTTCACCCTCTGTGAAGTATTTGTGTCGTCCCGCTGGTTGCTGTGTCTCTCGACTTGACCGAGCCGGTTTAGCCGTTGCTTCAGTGATCTGGATGAGCTGTGGGGGAGATCGCGTTTCACCAGGCATTGCAGTATCGAGGGAATCCCGAACTTCGGTTGCAGAGAGACTCCCCTCACGACGGAAATACCCGAGGGTGATGTCCCCCTGGTCGCCGTACAATTCTGGTGTGGCGACGGTGTCACCTGTTTGTGGGTCGCTGGTAGTATACCGGGGTGCTATCTCGGCCACACAAAGGTCGGTGAATTGTAACCGATCTGGATCGACATGTGGTGAGTCCTCGATTTCATCTAACAGCTCAGAGAGCGAATCAACGAATTCGCGTGGCCGCCAGGCCGCTGCATTTCGTGGCGGCCGCTCTGCAGGATTATCGAAATAGACTGTAGATTGCGGGATGTATGCTCCCTGTGGAATTCGCACGTCTACAGGGTAATCTGGTGTCCTTAGCGACTCGTGTGCCCGGTCACCACTCGTCGATTTCTGGAGAGCAAATCGAATCATGACCGGGAAGACGGTATTTGGTAAGCGTTCTATCACCGTTCGTGGATCTGACTCATCCAAAATAACTGCCCCCCGGCTGCTTGTTTCTACAGAACCTGTCTCGGCTCCACTGTCGCTCATAAATCGGTCAAGGGTCCGAGATAAACTAAATGTCCGCATAGCAAGGTGAAAGTGGTCACACGATTTAGGGTAGCTCACCGGGATTCTCCGAGTTCTTGATGGCTCGCTGAGGGTCTTCCCCTAGAACAGCCCTTGCTTATTCTATATGAATACCTATTTGCTCACATTTAGGAATTCCTATAGTATTTCAATAGTAGCTAAACTGCTTGTACGGATGTCACTATTGTATGGTGAAGATTTTGGTGACGCTCTCCTCGATGCTACTGGGGTCAACGGTGGGCTTTGATGTCGTTAGGAGTGTGACTCGCCATCCGATGCATTAGGCGAACTCGAGTCCTTCCATTCGGAAACCCCTCCATCGTAGAAAGTATCGTCACTCGGGAGATCGCCCTCGATCTGGGGGATAATTAGAGTCTGGTCGATCGACTCTCGAAGGAGTTTCAGCCGCATCGCTTCTTCACGACCGAGAATTGCTTCGACGGTGTCGCCGTCGACACGACCGTCGTAATAGGCCCTGTTCAGGCGCTGGCGGAACTCCTCGTCGTCGGCGAGGGCGGCGAGTTTGTCCTCCAGAGCGTCAATCAGAAGGCGAGTCCGAGAGATCCCGAGGATTTCACCGACGCTATCAGCACGTTCGATGAGGGGCTTCGGGGCGTTGAAATCGACTCGGGTTCTCTCTTCAGTCATCAGGGTAGATGTAGAATCTGCATCTGCATAGTAGCCACGCTGACTAGTCAGTTGCATCTCCGTAAGCTCGATCTTATCACCGTATCAGGTGAACCACGTGAACTCATCGTCATCGTCGTGCTGTTCGAGGAACTGCTTGGCGTCAGCGACGCTCGTCAGTTGAATCGTCCCCCGCCCTTTCTCCTGAAGCGGCGCAGTCGGATCGGTGACGAGATCGTCGATCGCGCCGTCGACGACGTCGCCGTCGAAACCCCCGCACCATCCCTTGATGGTGTCTTTCTGCTTGTGGTGAGACCCCACCACAGGCACCCGTACCATCTTCGCTACCACGGTCAGATGAACAGTTTTCCAGTCGCTCATACCTGTATCAACTCAGTACTTTATCTAGAACGCGCACGCACATATGTGTTTTGCTGAAACAACACTCTTCTATCTTCGGCAAACAGAGATGAGTATCTGATATCCACTTCTGATGTTTCAAACAGACGGTTTTGTATTTCTATACTCCAACATCTGGCTATTTTCCGAAACACTTATACCATCCAGTACACTACAGTACTGTGTAGACAGAGCCCGACTCACGAATACTGTTACACCAGTATTCGTGAGCTCAGATCAAACAACACCCAAGCTCGGATAGATTCACACCGGTAATCCCACCGGCCACCGCTAAACCCACCACCTGTATCAACTCGATGTCCGGGGGTGATGGTGTGTCTATCCGCATCCATATCCACACCCATGGCGACCAACCCAGACGTACAATCCGGGGGCGGATCGTTCGCAGAACAGACCGCGCTAACGGAGCTCCTCGGAAATCATCCGAAAGTGAAGATCCTTGCTGTCCTCCTGAGCGAAGGCCGTGACATCAACGTCAGTCAGATCGCCGAGCAGGCTGGGATGAGTCGCAGCACCGTGTACGACCATATTGAGGATCTTCAGGCGCTGGAGGTTGTAGAACAGACGCGGAAAATCAGTGGGAGCCCGCTTTACCAGATCAACAAGGACAGCGCTGTCGCTGAACAGCTGCACAAGCTTGAGTGGACGCTGATCGATTCCGTTGCCAGTGAGTGAATGGTCGGACGAGTAGCTCAGCGGAGTGTTTCTCCCACACAGTGAGAGCTCTTCTCTTCGGTCCTAACGACCACCCCGTAGAACTGGGTGATTCAGTTCGATAACGGTTCGTTCTCCCGGCGCGCTTTTGCTGTCTTCGTAATAGTAACAGCGCGGAAACCCACCCCTTCAGGGGTTGAAGAAAGCGTACACTCTGTGAACCAAATCACCGACTACGACAGAGCTGATTCCCCAATGATCTTGACCTACCGAGCCTACGTATGATGTATGGAGAAGCGGCGCACTGTCCCAGTGAAGCTCGACGCGGACAGTGCTGACGCTGCGCTTCTTCAAGACACCATAGACGAGTTCCTGTGGGCTGCTAATTACGTGACACGCCACGCTTTCGAAGGCGAATACGTCACCACCAGCAAGACCACGCTCCACGACGAGACATACGAGGACGTGCGCGGCGAAACCAATCTCCACAGCAACCACGTCCAGGCCGCTCGCAACAAGGCTGCTGAAGCCTGCAAAAGCGTTGTCGAGAAATGGAAGCAGGGCAAGAAGGCGTCGATGCCACACTTCACTAGCTCCCACCTCGTCTACGACCACCGCACTGCCACTTTCCACGAGGAGTATGTGACCCTCGCTACCACGGACGATCGCATCGAAGCCGACTACGTGCTTCCCGACGAGGATCGTGACACACCGCACTCGGAATATCTCTTTTCAGACGAGTACGAAACGACGGGTGCGGAACTGCACTACCGAGACGGCAGCTGGATGCTTCACATCCACTGCAAGACGGACGTGGAGTCTGACACGTCGGTACAGGTGACCGCTGAGAACGGAACGGTTCTCGGTGTTGACCTCGGCGTGGACAATCTTGCTGTCACTTCGACGGGGATGTTCTGGGTGGGCGACGAGTTCGACCACTGGCGCAGAGAGTACGAGAAACGGCGTGGTGACTTGCAGGAACACGGGACACGGTGGGCTCACAAAAACATCCAGTCTGTCGGTCGCAAAGAAGAAGGTCGGTTCAAACAGACGCTCCATCGAATCAGCAACGATCTAGTTTCTGAGGCCCGCAAACACGGATGTTCGGTGATCGGGTTCGAGGAGCTGACCGACATTCGTGAACGAACCGGCGCGTCGTGGGGCCACAAGTGGGCATTCGACCGTCTCTACGAATACGTCGAATATAATGCCGCAGAATACGGTATCGACGTAACTCAGGTAGACCCAGAGAACACATCGCGGCGTTGCTCTGAGTGTGGGTTCACTCACCCCGACAACCGGGACAGCGAGGACTTCGAGTGCCTGAAGTGTAGCTACGAGAACCACGCCGACTACAACGCCGCCAAAAACATCGGCTTGCGGTATCTCCGCCGGAACCAAACCGGAGACGGCGGAGGCGCACCCGTAGGCGTGCGCTTGAACAGCGGGACGCTGAACGTGAACGGAGAATACGAGCCTCCTGCCGAGGATTCGGCCAGAACGGGAGTCTACGCTGAAAACTCACGGCTTTAGCCGTGGGTTAGCTTACTGTGTAGTGTGGTGGATTCTCGATTACTACGAGTGACAGTTCTTCGGCGTGAGTCCGGACACTGTTTATTACGGTAGTCTCTCTTATATAACCGATTCACTCCGTTCTTGAGCAGTTTTCCTAGTTCCGATTTCCCCCTGGTTCCGGCGATACTGTACAAATAAGACACTAAATCCGGATTTCACAATCGGAATTCGCTCCGCTATTAGACGGTGTTATCTCGATTATGATCGAGTGTGGGACTTCTCCGCCCCCCAGAGAGTACAAGTTCCATACGGTCCTGTCACTCACTAATGTCGCCCTCCAAGTATCGACGCTCTACAGGACTGTGGCCCAGTTCGGACAAGACGAGACATCTTGGTCATAGAGGTCGCGCCGATGCCCGGTGAACGCATCCCCGGCTGGGAGACCGTTCCCGAAGCGCTTCGCAAGCGCGAGCAGTGGGTCTGTTGGCGGGCAGCTGATACTGACGACTCGGTAGACGGGATTTCACTCACACCGATCGATCCGGCGACCGGCGAGCGCGCAACCTTCGATGATGAGACTACGTGGAGCGGTTTCGAGGATGCATACGCCACGGCGACAGCGTCCGACTTGGATGTCGACGGACTCGCCTTCTATCCCACACGCGATGATCCATTCACTGCTGTCGAACTCACCGCTTGTCGTGACCCTGAGACTGGTGACCTCGATGACTGGGCCCAGACGGTGATCGAGACGCTTGATTCCTACACTGAAGTTACGTCCGACGGCCAGAGTATTCGGATTCTCGTTGCGGGACGGCCACCGAGCTGGACCTTCGGGGCGATCGATATCTGTGATGCGGAGTTCTATATCCCAATCACGGGCGAGTGGCTGTCGTCGACGCCGGCAACGATCACCGAGCGAACGACGGAACTCCGGGGTGTCTACAAGGCGTGGAAAGGAGCTGCTGACCCATCCGAAGCCGCGGCCACGCTGTCTGCCGTTGATATCCAGGAATTCGGTGGACTGCCATCAGAGCCCGGTGTCGACGTTGATTTGAGTGACACTACAGTCATCGAACGGGCACAGTACGGACCCGCTGGTGACGTCTTCCGGCGGTTATGGACTGGCAGTAGTGTAGGGTATGCGAGTCAAACAGAGGCTGACGTCGCGTTCTGCAGCCAGCTTGCGTATTGGACTGGTGGTGATGGCGAACAGATGGAACAGCTGGTTCGACAATCGGATCGGCATCGGGCCAGGTGGGTGCGTCTTGTTTCAGAGGATACGCTGTACGACGAGCGAACTATCGAACAGGCACTCGAGCTTGTCGACGATTACCACGATCCCCAGTCAGAACCTGGTAGGCTTTGAGAGCTCTCCGGATCCCGATTCAAAAAGCCGGTAAGATTGTACGTCGCGGCCTTGAGTGACTGAGTATGAAATTCAGCGGTGAGATCCTCGTTGAGCACACACATAGCGAGGTCAAAACACATTGGCTCGAGCGAGCTGGGCCTCAATTAGTTCTTGATATCGACGATGCCGAACTATTGGATGAAGAAATCGAGAACACGATTGAACAGTACATAGCAGACACGGGGATACATTACGTGGATGAGTTCGCCAGCGGTGGTGACTGGGTGACCTGCCAATTCGGACGAGTTGAAGTTCCTATCGATAGTTGGCATTGCAAGATTACAGGTACTAACTGTCCGATCCAAGCAAAAATCGATCTAACCGACAAAGAGCGATTCCTCCATGGATGTAACATAGAAGCCTCTGAGGAGACTGTCCAAGCGAAGTATGATCGCAGCCCAGAAGAGTTCAAGGAAGACATTTCGTCTCTCTGGAAGAGTCTTACCCGTCAGTCGATTTCAGTGAGTATGGGCTTGACTTGAATACCTATGATACGGTTGAATATACGTTTGAGCCATAGATCCAACGCAGCAATTTGTGCGATCCGTCAGGGTATATTCTAGTATTTTTACCACTCCGGATTTGAACCTCCGTAAATTAGTCCCGATCTGAGAGTGGGCATTTACACAGGTGTTTCAGGACTATTCTGCAGGTTCTGGGTACTGAAACACTCTCAAACCGGTGGCTCTCACCTCTGTAAATCTCCGCGATTATTAGGGGGTAGTGAGGGTTGGTTATTCTGCGAGAGAGATGTCTAGGTGAGGTATGTTCGGGAGGTGAGAGGTATCAGGAGTGGGTGGTGGATGTCGATGTCGCGAGGTGGGTGCGAGCGGCGTCGTCGTAGTGGCGGCCGTACCAGCCGGTGATCGTGTCGATCCGGTCGATGCCGGGACAGTGGTAGTCGGCGTCGGTGTGGCTCTGATCGAGGTAGCGGTTGCCGACCTGGATGCTGTAGTTCTCCGGCGTGTCGAACGGTGCGTTCGCGATCTGGCAGTCGACGTCAGCAGCCTCGTGGAGGCGATTTAGCGTCTCGAAGGCTGTCCGTCGATTCTCGAAGATCCAGAGGTGCTGTCGCTCCGGCTGTTCGGCGAAGGTCGCGAACTTCGAGCGAGGCATAGCCCGGTCGTGGTGGTCAGTCAGCACCTCGGCTTCCCAGGTGGCCCCGTCGAGTGCTGTACTCCGGATGTCCGGCTGAGCCTGCCCCTGTTCACCGGGATACAGCTCGACGGAGCGGCCCTGCTGGCGCCAGATTGCGGAGACGACGGCGACGCCGGTGCGGTGGAGAAGCGATTCGTCCCAATCACCGACGAGCCCAGTGTTGGCCTCGAGCTGGTGCCGTGGGAGGTCGTCGGCGTCGAATAGGCCGGTGAAGAGCGTGTCCATCGCGGTTCGGGCAGTCTGGGTCGGTGTCCACCGAACCTTGCGTCGGAGGATGTACTGCTCTGTGAGCCACGGCTGTGACTCCTCGCTCTGGCCGCTGTGCCGGTCGTCGACGAGCGTCGGCGACATCGCGGGGGCCTGGAGGTCGGTGAATACAGCTTCGTATCGTTGCTCCCACTCCGCGTCGGAACAGCCGAGGAGCGTCTGAAGGTCCGGCGGACGGTGCCACCCGATGTGATAGCGCTGGTTGTCTCGCTCCAGCACGGCGCCGTTGTACCACTGTGCGATCGCCCAGAGAATATCGAGCGCCGGCGGGGACCAGTCCTCGAGGACGTCGTCAGCTCGCCTTCGAGCTTCTGGCGGTGCGTGATCCATTCGTTGTGCCCTCGGTTACACTCATCTAATTGTGCTGTCGTCTTGAAACTCATCTTGCGGCATTCACCCAGAGAAACTGAGCTGCTCTCCCGGTCGATAGCTTCTAAGAAAGTCCGCCCGTTTGACGCTCTTATGCGTATTTAGAACGGCCTACCAACCGCCGAACAGTTGATCATCATCGTCGATTTGGACCAAGCGCTCATCTGGACCAATCCCAGACTCAAGATCATCTAGTTGGCGTTGATCGCGTTTGGAGGTCGTCGTACCGCTATCTATCTCCACGACAGGATCACGGCCAAACGGGCTATCAGCTGTTACATCGGGTACTCGTCCGTTTCGTTGCTCGGGGTCAGGATAGTCCGATGTGTGATCCGCCCGCACATCTGAATAACCGAGTGTGTTGAACAGATCTGCTTGGGCCTCCACACGGTCGTCGTGGCCGTCGTCGCCGAAGAGATCGAACATGTGCTTCGATAGCACGCGCCGCCCCTAAGGATTATTGGTGGGCTGAGTGTATCAGGCAGATCGAAGGGCCACTTCACCGCACATCACGCCCGGACAAAGCTCCGGAAACAGTGGAGGGGGTGGATTATTAACCAACAGGCTCTGGTTTTGATTCGGATTGTTGGTTAATACTCCGAACGTGTCCACTGTCGAGTACAGGCTGTGAACAGGCCGACCTCTCAGGATATCGAGAGGATAGCTGTCGTACTGTCGAGCTTGTACCGAAACCTCGTCGGGCAATTTTGAGTGGGTTCAGAGTCCCGAATTCGCCGGAATCGGGGGTTTCTTTCGCCATCTCCAGGGGGCACGTGGCCATCCAGCGAGGCGTTCATGTCACAGGGCCAGTCGTGTTTCTCATCGGTACTCCCCGAATTTGCCCCGTTTACCCCGTGGTCGAGCAATTTTAGCGAAATAGTGGTGAGGCGGCAGCTCGTCGAGGTATTTTCTATCGGCTCAAATCGGCCCGACGGGGTTCTTCTGCGATTTGAGTGCGTTATTCCGCCTTGCATATCGCGGGTTTCGTCCAAAGAAAGGGGCGATATGCAATGTGCGAAGGCCGCCGGCTCTCTCCGGCCGAGGGGCCATCTGTGGAGTCCTGACTTCCAAGATGTATCAGTTTGAGAGAACAGTCTCGTATACTGATTCACCGAGGTAATTGTCGTCCCAACGACTTGCTCGGGTATCGGGATCGGGTCCTCGACAACACCATTTGTGAGTCTGTCTCGTGGGGCCCCGATGTTGATGACCGCGGCGCGCATCCTGTCGGATATGGACTGTCCTGCGTGCGGTGGCCCGGTCACGCTCGAGGTCGGGCCGGACCGACCGCCGTCGACGTCACTGTCCGACGCGGTTCTCGATGCTGCTGAAGACGAGCGTCTCGACGTCGTCCGGACGTGCTGGGACTGTGGGTGGCAAGAGGAGCGCCAGCTCCGCGTTGAGGCAATCGAGACGACTGCCGGCGATGCAGACGCAATCGAGCGTGCCCGTCTTCTAGAGGCGATCACCGAGGAACTCGAAGCCATCGAGGCTCTCGGGACGCTGGAGGACACGCTCGCGGAGGTTCGTCGACGGCGACGACTGGGGCCAGCGGCGGAAGACACGAACGAGAACGTGACGGAGGAGTAGTGATGGCCGACGCTGAGCCCCTCTATGACGTTCGTGAGCGCACCGGGAACCCCGAGCATCCATCGGTTGATGACGTCGTCGACCTCATCCTCGAGCGAGCAGAGCACCCACGAGCGGACCACCAAGACGCCCACCTAGACGAAGTGATGGCGACTGTTGTCGACAGATATGGCTCGGAGGCTGTCCGGACTATTCTCCATCGGATTCTCGTTGAGGAGTATCCGTTTCGAACTGCGACGGCGGACCTCGACGTCGACAACGTCGACGGCGTCCGAATCGGGACGGCGGCCGGCCAATTCCTTGCAGAGCTGAACGTGAGAGAGGACGATTGAGATTGATTCCTGCCGCAGCGTCCGGGGTATCCTTCTGATAGTGGCGTTGGTTGTTAGCGAAGCCTGTAATAATTCCTATAGCCCCGAATACGGCCATCTACCGCGATATCCCCTGTCTTCGTTCTACAGCAGGTATGGGGCATAGGGCCCGAAGGCGATGAGCAGCCCACTCAGTACGTGGGGCCACTCGTTCGACAGTTTCCAATTCTCGATCAGCAGATGCAGGTACCACATACCGACTACGAGCAGGAGGCCGGTCGTCTGGACAACGACGAACGGGAAGGGCTCCACCAGCTGGGGAATGACGACGTCAATCAAGAGGCCAGCGCCGACACCGACGCCGAAAATAATCAGGAGCGCCCGTTCCTTGCTCTGGAGTGTCTGCCGACTCCGGAACGAGATGTCGCTCGTACTGTAGGCGAAGTGTGTAATCATCCCGGCGGCAACCCCCTTCAGTGCCATCACCAGCAACTGTCGTAGCTGCGTGAATCCGTCAAGCGACGCCAGAAGTTGGTCCAGGGGCCGGACATCGACGAGCGCAACGAGGACGACGATGGTACCAATCCCGAGCGGCCAGACGTGTTCGGGATCGATGTACTCACTGTCCGCAGCCCACGACATAATCGCATCATACAGGCCAGACATTCGGGTGCCGATAGCCAGCCCGCAATTGTAAAGCATCATCGTCGAAAGCCCTCGGCCGCTCGACGCCCCGCGACCGCCCCTGGGCGCCTCGTCCCTGCGGTGCTTGCGGGGTCGGGGGACGACCGAGGCGGCCTCGCCCTGGCCTGGTTCCTCATCGACGATCTCGCCTGTCCGGTGTGTCTCGAACGGCTCGCGCCGCTCGCCGCTGCCGCCCTCCGCGTCGCTCGCTACCGACCATTCCGGGCGGTCTGCCTGCAGTAGCGGGCGGACTGCCGGGCTAAAGTGAATGTGCCCTCGACGCCAGCGGGAAAGCGCGGGGGGCTGCGCGGCGTAGCTGCTCACCCCCCACGCTTTCTCCGCTGGTCGCTCGCTCCGGGCGGGTCGGCGCGCGGTGCTGGTTGGGGCCACCTCATGCAGGCGCGCTCTCGCTCGCGCCCATAGGGCGCTCGCGAAGGCGCGAGCGAGAGCGCGCAGATGGTTCTGTCGGTCGTTGTCGTCTGAAAACCGCGATGTTGGAGCATCGCGGAGTCGGCGCGTGAGCGCCTTCGGAATCTGGTGAGATTCCAATGTCTAGTAACAACGCTAGCGGAAAGGTCGTTTCGGTCGATGAACAGGCATTCGAGAAAGCGGGCGGTCAGGCGGTCGATGAGGACGGCTTCCCGGTCGTCGACGAGACACCGGAGTTCGAGGCAGCGGTCGAGCAGGAGACGCAGGCGAAGGTGGATGCGAACCACCCGGATGGGATCGCGGACACGAGCAAGGACCGGATTCACGGTGTCACCCTCGAACAGGAGGAGCGCATTCGGGCGCGAGAAGCCGAACTGGAGCGCATCAGTGCCCAGGCCGAGCTGGGGATGCAGGAGGGACGCGCGAAGCGGACGCGAGCGATGGCCGCGAAGCGAAGTGCGAATCAGCATGAACAGTTCCAGAAACAGGCAGCGAGTGCGAATCCGATGATGGCGGACCCGGAGCGGGCGGATCCCCGAGCGGGCCTCGATCAGGACCAGTTGGCGGCGGTGAACAAACACGCAAAGCGGTTGGCGGCGCAGTTGGACGGGTGGTCGCGAGCAACTATCGGGCGTCGACTGGGCGAAGCAGTAGCTAGTGGAAAGAGCCTGATGGCGGCAGTCGTCGGGACGTTCGAGGCGTTGCAGACGGCGCCTGGGCGGGTCGTTCCAATCGAGAAACTCGAAGATGTCGACCGCAAGGAGGTGAGCGTCGAAGGGCGAGTCGAGACGTTGTGGGATCCCTCGCATCCGAGTATCGCCCAGGTGGGGCTCATCGCGGACGACAGTGGGAAGACGCGCGTGACGATCTGGGAGGCATCGGACGCGCCGTGGATCGAGGAGGGGGAGCGGATTCGACTTCACAAGGCGGCCCGGAACTGGTACGAGGGGCGTGTCTCCCTAGCCGTGACTGGGTGGACGACAATCCACTTCCCAGAGCGCGGTCGGTGGTGGGAAGCATAGGCGAGCGCGACGCCGTTCTTTTTTTGCTGTACGCCGGACCGACCCTGACCCCGACGCCCCACCCTCCGCTCCGTGCTCGCTTCGCTGCGCGCGCAGCCACAACCTCGTATGGCTTGGTCTATAGTTAGAGCTCTTCGTAGTATACCTCTCCGGGTTCTCTTATTCGATCAACTTCGTCGTCCTCGATGGAGCCTTGTAGAATGTAGCTCCACACTTCGACATCGTCCATCAGGCCTCCGTAGTGATCGACGTAGTATTCGGCGAGACTTTTGCCGTCGCTGTCTCTGAAATCGTCCTGTATCACTATCATTTTCTGTTCTGCTTCAACCCGACTCAGAAACAGGAGAGTCTCGTTCAGAGTGGAGACCTTGGCTGGAGGAATATCTTCTCCATTCACCCACGTATAACTCTTGCATTCAATGACGATATCACCGTCTTCTGATACCGAATCGAACTTATGGACTTGTTCTTGACCGACTCGCCATTCCTTCTCCCGGATGAAGTTGCGCTCGAAATACTGCTCAAAGTAGCGTTTTACCCGGTCTTCGAATGCTCTCCAGTCGACCCGCTCCATAGAGCTATCTCAATACCCTGAAACAATAAAGTAGCATAATCTTGAGTAGCAGATTGCTTGTTGTAAACGGTGTCTGGTGTTGAGAGATCTCTTCTGCGCCCGGTATAGACCCTTCAGCCCCGCGTAGAGTTTATTTCCCCCTCAATGGGTGAGGGGCTCGCTGTACTGGCGAGTTCCCGAAACACGGTGAGAACGATGGCAACTAGAGACATCTACGAGAGCGGATTCGACGAAGACGTCCGAACGGAATCGAGTGCGAACCAGTGTCCCGAGTGCGACGGCCGGGTCACCACGAACGCGGTCGAAACGGTCTGCGAGGAGTGTGGCCTCGTCATCGACGAGCAGCGGATCGACCACGGGCCAGAGTGGCGAGCGTTCGACGACGAGGAGTGCGAACGAACGGGCGCCCCACTTACTGCGGCCCGCCACGATCGCGGCCTGTCGACGGAGATCGGTCGCGGCACCGACGCGAAGGGGAACGAGATCTCTGGGCAGAAGCGACGGCGACTCGCGCGGATGCGCCGTGAGCAGACCCGCGGTCGCTGGCGGTCGAAAGCGGAACGGAACCTCGCACACGGACTGGGCGAGATACGTCGGTTGGCGAGTGCGCTCGAACTCTCCGATTCGGTTCGCGACCAAGCGTGTCAGCTCTTCCGGAGCGCCCAGAACGAGGATCTGCTTCGTGGCAGATCCATCGAGGCGATCGCCGCGGCCAGCGTGTACGGGGCCTGCCGGTGCAACGGCCTCTCGCGGTTAGTGGACGACGTCAGCGAGATGGCCCGCGTGGCGGAGTCACGGGTCACGAACGCGTACAAAACGCTGAACGAAGAGCTGGGCCTCCCCGCTGAGCCTATCTCCCCCAGCATGTTCGTGCCCCGCCTCGCCTCTGACCTCGAATGTCCGGACGAGATCCGACAGCGGGCCCGAACCCTGGTGGAACAGGCCGAGGAGCGCGGCGTCACGACGGGCGTTCATCCGGCCGGGTTCGCCGCGGCCTGCCTCTACAAGGCCGGTCGCGAGGAGGGGCGATGGTTGACGCAATCCGAGGCCGCGAACGTGGCGAACGCTTCGAAGGCGACCGTCCGGGCACACCGGGATACGTTGGAAGAACAGGTCGCCTGACAACGCTCGCCTACAAAAATACCTCAGATAATTTTCTCAGGAAATTATTTGCTCTTCGGCCGCATAGCACCCAGTATGACCGAGACGTGGGACGACGTCAACGAGCAGGTCAAAGCGGACTGGAAAGCGGAGACCACGCCGTTCGAGCGGGTGTACGAAATCGTCGAACAGACCCGCGATGGACAATCGGCAGCCGAGATCGCCGACCGCGCCCTCGTGAGCGAACCGACGGCCCGTCGCCACTGCAAGGCGCTCGTGAACACCGGGTTCGCCGAGACGGAACAGGACGGCCAAACAACGCTGTACAAGCGCAACAGTGATCGGGTGTTGATGTCCCGGATCCGTGAACTCCGTGAGGAAGTCGATCGGTCGGAGTTACTTGACAGCATTCAGGAGATGAAGGCCGAGATTCGGCGCTACGAGGACCGCTACGACGCGGTGTCACCGGAGGAACTTGCCCAGCAACTCGACGCCGACGAAACGGAGGGGTGGGACGACCTCACCGCGTGGCGCACGACGCGGCAGAATCTCGCCGTCGCACAAGCCGCACTCGCCTACGACGAGGCCAGCCACCAGCTCGCCGTATGAACTGCGACGACCGTGCTGGCGAGTTCGGCCCAATCTATCTTCCGGCTCCAGCGAATTCGTGACTGCTGGCTCGAACTCGACTCGCTCGTCGACGAAACGGCGTACGATGATGTCCTCGCGCCCACGGAACTGCAGATCAAACGATGACCGACACCAGCCCGACGAGCGCGATGGCGACGAGCACACTGGTGAGGGTCCCGACGAGGAAGTACTCCGCGAACGCCTGTTCCTTGAGTTCCTCGAAGCGAGCGATCGACTTCGCGGCCACGACGAGCCCGACCGCGCCCCACAGCCCAGCCACGCCGAGGAAGAGGATGATCCACCGTTCGAGGCTCCCGATGAGCGACCCCGCCTCCAGGTCGTCATCCGAGTCGGGGATCGGATCCTCGGCCGGGAGCACGCCACGGACGATGGCGTTCCCTCCCTCGTGGGCGAACACGAACGCTGCGAGGTACACCGCTCCCGTGGTCACCGCCGCCCAGGGGAGATGCGTCACGCCACGAATCCCGGTCAGCAGCGGTGTGAGGCGCCAGACACCGGGGGCAAGCAACGCCCACCCAGCGAGGATGACCAGAAGATGGGCCAGTTGGTCACCGAGAAACAGAAGTGCTGACCCACCTCTGCGCTCGCGGAGCTGCGCCGAGACGGCGTCGATGGGGAGATGAAGCAACCCGATCATCGCGACGACCACCACTGACTGGACGGTCAACAGCGGTGCGAATACGGCCACGTGGACGAGACAGACGATGCCCCAGTGTGTGAGTAACGGCCGGAGGCGGTGTTTGGCCATCGCCAGCGCGTCGGTCTGGAACACGAAGTCACCGAGGACGTGGCCCAGCACGAGCAGCGCCAGTGCGGTACCCGCTGGCCCAAGGCTTGTCAACCACGCGCTCATGCTCGCTCCTCCTCGAACGCCGTCTGGAGCCGCTCCCCGAGGGAGGTCTCGGCGTTCCGTACCTCCTGGACGTGCCCCGCACTCAGAGATTCACTCACCGTGGATTTCGAGACGTCGAAGCGCTCAACGACGCATTTCTGAGCGCCTTCCTCCTTGAGGGCTTGCGCGAACTGGGCCTGCCGATCCGTCCAATCCTCTCGGACACACTGGACCAGGTCGAACATCGCGTTGACGTGCGCCACCAGCTCGCTCGACCAGCCATCGACGCGGACCCACGCTCCCGCGTCCTCGGCCGCTTCGATCGCCTCTCGTGCCCGGTGGAAACACGGGCCATCCATCCCGATCGCCTGGTTTGGGTTCAGCTGCGTATCCAGCGCCCCGAGTCCGATGCCGAACCGGAGTCGAGCCGGGTGGAACCGGTCGCTTACCGAGACTACCGCTTCGACGGCATCGGTCGCGTCTGTCAGGAGCACCTGGAACTCGTCGCCCGTCGTGACGGTGAACTGGGAGGCGATGGAACTGTCCGGGAGCTCGTCGTTCAGGGAGTTGACTACCTTCTTGAACTTCCGCTGTGCTTCGCTCCGATCCGCGAGCTCCCGAGACCCCCGGATGTCCCCGATGACGGCCACGAACACGGCGTTGGCTTGATTCTTGGTCATTTGTTCGCCTCTATTACCGAACCAGGCGTTGGTTCGGTTTTTCCACCGAACTCAGATGAGTGTTGTGGTTGGGAATGTGTTCGGCTATAGGGGCGAACTAATTTTGAGTTCGCCGATAATGGCGAACAAAAATGACCGGGGGGTAGGGCGGAAATGCTCGGCTGCGACCGTCCCGATCAGTGTGTCAACTGGGTCAGCCATCTGTGTCAGGCTGAGTGGACGGATCATCGACGAGCCTGAACGATTCGTCGCTACCGTGCCACTCGTCGACGAGATCGGCCTCTTCGCGAGCGTCTGTCGCCGCCGAGGCTGGAAGGGGCTCGTCCTCGAAGTCGTCGAGAACGGTGAACGCCGGGCCGTTCGGATCGGCGTGCTGCTGGCGTTCGATCCACTCGATAAGCGCCTCGTGGCCGGCTTCTTTCAACGAGAGACCGTGCTTGCGAACTCCCGGAAGCGTTCGTATTCGTCCTCGGTCAGTTCAGTTTGAACGTGCTTGGTGTCGTTACTGCTCATAGGGGCCCCAGTTGCTACTCCCATCTACTTGCTCATGAAATAAGATGTTTGCATGGCTTAGTTCATGGCCCATGCTCAAACGGGAGACGGAGCGGACTACTGGCCCGGAAGTTGAAATACGAATTCGGGACAAACCACACCAACCGATGAGTGATCGATATCTCGATCTCGAGGAGCTGCGTCCAACTGGAGAAGCGTCCCATATTTCGGACCCGAAGTTCAACGACGAGTGTGAAGGTGAGCCCCGGCGACAACGCGTCGCGACGACCATGGGTGGCACCCCCGACACGCCGACGGCCACCGACGGCGAGTGCAGGTCCTGTGGGGCGCCAATCCCGGACGGCCAGACGAAATGCCGGTTCTGTCTCACCAACCATCTCGGGAGTGACGCCACCAGCACGGACGAGACAGCGTCGACGACGTTCCTCGGCATCATCTACCTAGTCGTCGAGTCGACCACGTTCTACGGCGCCGTCGCGAAGGGCGGCGCGGCAGCGAACCTCCTCTCCGCCAACGAGGCGGAGCCGGCCGTCGACGACTATACGCTTATCTACGACCTCGACGAGGCGCCGGCGCGCCAGCTGGCCGAACAATGGCCCTCACTCCCCGACGCTGTACAGGTGTCATCAGAGGAGGGAGAGCGGCTTCTCAGTGCCGCCTGTGACCGGACAGAGTGGCACGGGCAGGGAGCGTCGGAGCGCCAAGAGCAGGCCCCGACGCGGCTCTACGACCAGCGTGGGGACGGAATCCGCAACGCGTCACGGCTCACTGAGGTACTCGACGACGCCGCCGACGCGGTGTGGCTGGTTCCAGCGATGGTGTTGACCGAATCCGCTCGGGAGGATGAAACTGACAGCCAGGTGTCGTCGGTACCGACGACGGAGCAGCTCGACTGTCAGAACTGTGGGCGGGCGACCGACCACCGGTTCAATACCTACGAGTCGATTCCTGATGAGTCGTGGACGGGCCAACCGATCTGGGAGTGTCAGGTATGTGTCACAGCTCGCTACGGGCCCAGTCTCGAGTAGCGCCAGCGCTGGGCGTCGATTAACCAACAGCCTGCGCATTTCCCCGCGCTTTGTTGGTTAAGGCTGTGACCTCCTCGAACCCCGGCGCCAGTCTCGTAGGAGTCTTTCCGCGCCGGCGAGCGGTGAGGCGCTTCCGATGGAGCAAGATTTCAAACAAGGCTACCGGATGCATCGTGTACTCAGTAATCTCAACCGGCTCGATGTCGACCGGTTGGACGACGCGGATCGAGAGCGAGTCGAAACCGCGAGAGAACTCCTAGAAGAGGTGAGCATTCTCACGCGACCGGGCGACGGAGCCGGGGAGGATGCCCACGCAGACTCCTAACTGGAGTCGCCGGCCACACCTCGTCGGGAGGCACCTCTCGCGTCGGTTTATCGCCCCCGACAGGGGTGCGGGGGCGACCCCGTGAAGTCCAGATATGGCGACACTACAAGCTGCGACGACGTCGACTGGCGCACTCGTATCGAATCCACAGGCAGTCCGCGAGCTCTGTGAGAGCTACTGCTTCGGAACGCTCAACTGGGAAGTCACCGAGGACGGAGAGCTCACTATCTGGGGACACGACGACTTCGAGGTGTACGAAGCGCGGGAGAACGGTCTCCCGGACTACGAGGGCGGTATCGTGACCTATGAATTCCTGCGAGAACTCGCCGATCATCTCGAAGGCAACGAGGAACTCGACATCCAAACAGCGGGGTTTACGAAGTGTCGCTTCCCAGTGCTGGCGAAGCGGTACGTCGTTCGTGACGGCGAAGTCCTCCACGCGGACCTCAGTTCCCCCGAACCAATCGACGAGTAGCGTTGTTCGTCCCCCGGAAGGGGTGCGGGGCGATCCAGTCGCAGTCGCCCCGTGAGGTGAGTGTTCAAATGGGTCACCGCGCACTCGTTGCGTATGAACGCACAGACGGACAGTACACGCTCCACTACAGCCATTGGGGGGCAGCGAACCTGAAGCTCAAGCACCGAATCTCGGCTGAGTCGCCGTTCGGTGGCGACAACACCGACTCCAAGTGGGCGAAACAGCTCCTCGCAGAGCTTGCCGATGGCCTCGAGGCAGATGCCGTCGACGGCTACCTCGCCGGCGAGGACCGACCGTCGACGGTCGTCGAACCGAAGCCCCGCGCCACCGGGCTCACCCTCGACGAGATCGTCGCTGACCATCTCGACTACCTCCACCACGAGGCGTTCTTCGTGGTGTCGACGACGTTCGAGGTGACCGCCTATCGGACGCTGTGGTTCGGGCTCCAGTACGACTCGGAGACGGTCGAACAGGGAAAGACCGTCGGGAACGGCGCGCTCGCGACGGTGCGCTGGTACGACGGCGAGCCGGTCGGCGACGGCCACCTGCAGGGACAGTTCGCGGCCCTCAAAGACGTCGTCGGCGACATGATCGACAAGGGCGTCTTCACGCCGTCGACGGCGAGACAGTACCTGAAACGGAAGGTGGCCGAGCTCATCGTCGTTCCGAAGTCGCGGGCGGTGATCGACGCGATACCCGAGGACCTCGTGCTCGGGTATTCACGGGGATACGCCGACCGCCTGGCCCACGAGTTCTCCGACCCAGCCGATTGGAGAGGGCGACGTGTCCACATCCTCGGCGGGAGTCCGCCCAAGCAGCTCGACGCCATTCGACAGCTGACCAGACCGATACTCACGGACGAGCCACCAGCCGACATCGTCGGTGTCGACTGGAACGGACTGCATCGCGGCGCACAGTTCGGTGAGTTCTGGACGGCCGACGGCTGGGACGACAGCGGTCGCGACGCCGACCACGTTACCGTGCGAAAAACGGTGCGCCATAGTCTCGCTCGCATCCGCGAGTTCTGGCAGTCAAATGGGATCTGGCCCGAGACGACACCAGAGGACGCTGGGTTACACTTCGAGTACGAGGGACCGAGTCCTGCCGATCTCGAACAGGCAGCTTGTACCGAATGCGGAGCGAACGTCTGGCGAACACGTCGCGGCCCCTTCGTCGCTGAATACGATACCGGTGCAGTCTGTGGGTACTGCAGTTACGAGTGCTACTTCACCCATCGCCATCGGAACGACCTCGAGGAAATCGCTGGCGAACAGAGTGTCTACATCCCTCCAGCGTGACGCAGCGTGCTGTTTTTCGAGCCCGGGGAGAGGGCGGAGGCTCGGTCGTGAGCCTTCGTCCAGAGGTGACTTTCCGTGAGCCAGCAACAAACTGCAGACGACGTTTCAGTCGATGAGATTCCAATCGATATCTCGAACACCCAGTCCGGGGAGATAGAACCAGCCGACGTCCCCGACGAAATCGAATCGATCACCCGTGGTCTAGCGAGCGAACAGCCGCCGACGAATCCGCTGGTCGTGCTGAAAGCGGCCCGATGGTGGTACATTCACGGCAAGGGCGGCACGGATCCCGCCTTCCAGTGGGCCATTGAGTGGGCACGTCACCTTGCGACCGAAACGCCTAGCGACGTTGAGCGGTTCGACGAGTTCCTCGAGTACCTCGTCACGGTCGGCTTCGCTGAGGAGCGATCAACGCTTCGATAATCAGATCTCGTAGCACGCGACATCTTCGGCACCGCAAGTTGGACACTCATCAGCACCCTCTGAGAGTGTCTTTCCACAGTGCCGACACTCCCACACCGTCGACGACTTCCCCTCGACGGCTTTGCGGAGTGTAGTCAGTATCCCCATTCGGGCGAGGTGAGGTCCCCTCGGTTGTTAACACTATCCTCTAACTCCCGCCCCCACTTAAACAAAATTCGCGGAGAGCTGTTTTTGCTGCGCCCCTGAGGGGTGCGGCGCGTTCTCAACTGCCGCAGCCACGGTGAATACAATGGCTACGATCAGAGACTCGTCGGTCTCCTTCGAGCAGACCGACACGCGATCCGACGAGATGAACAGTACGATCAAACAGTGGATCGACGACCTCGTCGCCGGCGTCGACGACGCGCAGGCTAGCGCGGAGTTCCAGGAGTGGCTTGACGTCCAGAGTCGCTTCCACGACTACTCGTATCGGAACACGCTCCTCATCAAGCGGCAGTGTCCCGAGGCGACGAAAGTCGCCGGCTACCGGACGTGGCAGGAGGAGTTCGACCGTCACGTCACGGAGGGTGAGTCGGCCATCTGGATCTGGGCGCCAATCATCGCGAAACAGTGCCCGGAGTGCGAGAACTCGCCGAGCTACCACGAGGAAAGCGATTGTGAGTACGACGAGACACCGCCCGAAGGGTGGTCCGAGGGGCTGGTCGGGTTCAAGCCCGCGCCGGTGTTCGACATCTCCCAGACCGAGGGCGAACCGCTTCCCGATCTGGACACGGAAGCGACTGGGGACGCCGGCGACCTCGTCGAACAGTTGACTGCCGCCGCTGATGAACTCGGCGTGACGGTGCGAATCGTTCCAGCCGAGGAGTGGACGCACGGCGAGGCGAAGGGCATCTGCGAGCAGCTGAGTCTCGTCGATATGCAACCGCGGGTTGAGGTGCGTGATCGGGAGAATGAGGCCGACCTTGCGCGGACACTAATTCACGAGTACGCACACGCCCTGCTCCACTTCGACGTCGACGACGACACCGAGCGGGCGAAACGCGAAGTCGAGGCCGAAGCCGTCGCCTACATCGTCGGGCGGTACTGGGGGCTGGATACCAGTGGGTCGGCGTTCTACCTCGCTGCGTGGGAGTCGGACGATCCCGAGATCGTTCGCGACCGTCTCGACCGGATCAGTTCCACAGCAGAAGAGCTCATCGACGTGCTCGAAGACGGCGTTTGAATCCTTAACCAACGCACGGTTCCACACCCCAATTCCGTTGGTTAAGTCTGCTCGTCTCCGTCGTCCGCGGCAGTCGCAAGGCTAAAGCAGGCCCGTGTTTATACTCTATGTAAGAAACGCAGGTATGAGCGCCATAGAACAATCGCAAAATATACGCCAGGGCCTCTCGACTCGAGAAAGTCGACTCCTTGCACGACTCGCTGGCGCGGGTCACCAGATCATCTCCGTCGACGACATCGAGACGACGCTGGAGGTCCCCCCAAACACCGCCCGCGAGATCGCCTCCCGGCTCACCGAGAAGGGCTGGCTCGGCCGGCTCTTCCCGGGCACGTATCTCATCATTCCACTCACTGCCGGCGAGGAGGCCGTGTACACCACCCACGAGTACCTCATCGCCGCCCACGTCGCCGAGCCGATGTACATCGGCTACTACAGCGCCCTCAGCCACCACGGGCTGACCGAACAAGTACCTCGGACGGTGTACGTCGTCACGCCGACCCGAGCGCAAAGCAGGGAGATCCACGGCGTCCCGTACCGCGTCACGACAGTCACTGAGCAGAAATTCTTCGGCTGTGAGCCGACATCGGTCGAGGGCACGACCGTTCAGGTCAGCGACCTGGAGAAGACGCTGGTCGACTGTGCGGACCACCCCGAGTTCTGTGGTGGCCTTCGGGAACTCGCAACCGCGATGCGCACCGCCGACGACCGGGGTTGCGACTGGGACACAGTCGGCGAGTACCTCGAGCGCCTCGACAACGGCGCGGCGACCAAGCGGATCGTCTACCTCGCCGACCAGCTCGGCATCGGCCTCCCCGCCCGCGAGGAACTCGTCACGTCGTTCACGAGTGGATACTCGCTGCTGGACCCGACGCAGCCAGAAACGGGCTCGACCGACAGTACGTATCGCCTCCGGATCAACATCACGCCAGCCCAACTGGAGGCGACGGAGTCCTAACCGGATCACTCGCGAAGCAGAGCACCTGGCTACCTGATGCCACTATTTATTTATACGTCGTTGCACAAAATCAGATAGTGTCTGAAATGGCGAAACAGGATATAACGATCTGTATCGATGCGTATCCCGACCCGGACGCCGACGTTTTTCGCATCGGCGCCGCGGACGACATCCTCCGCCTGCTCGCTGACGCCCACGACACGGAGTTCTCGATTCCCGAACTCGTCGACGCCACGGGTGTGACTCGCTCGACGGTCTGGCGGGCCGTCGACCTCCTCGACAGTATCGGTGCCATCCAGATTCGAGAAACACCTCAGCGCAACTACGTCGCGATCGACCCAGACCGTCTCCAGAAGGACGATCCGATCCTCGCTGTCCCCCAGTCGGAATTCCACGCGCCGATCCGAGCATTCGTCAACCGCGTCCAAGCCACGACCACCGACACCGACGACATCAACGATCTCCTCGGTATCGTCATCTTTGGAAGCGTCGCCCGCGGGGAGGCAGACCGACAGAGCGATATCGACTGCTTCGTGGTCGTCGATGGCGACCGGACGACAGCCCGCCAGCAGATTACCGACGTCGTCGCCGATCTCCAGTCCGAACAGTTCGGCGGTGACCGATTCGTGTTTGAACCGTACGTCGAGTCCGCAGAGAGCGCTGGGAGAGCCGGATCGAAACTCCGCGAGATCTTCGCCGAGGGGATTACGGTATCCGGGAGCGACCGCCTCGACGCGCTCCGCAAGGAGGTCATCGCCGATGAGTAGTACGCGCATCGAGACCCTCATCGACGAGGTCCAAGCCGCATTTGATCGCTGTCCAACGGACATCGAAGCCGGGCTCGATGTCGAGGACGCCGCCCTGCTCCAGCTGCGGAAGGCCTGTCGCTTGCTCGCCGGCGCTGAGTCCCTCCAGGATGCCAGCTACTATACGCTCGTTATCGAAGCGTCGTTTGTCGCCATCGAACGCACCGTCGAATTTCGGCTTCTCGAGCGCGGCACGATGCAGCCGGATGGTCTTCCCGGCACGCATCCTGGTGTCTATCGGGAGGCTGCAGCGGCCGGTGTCTTCGGGGAATCGATAGCCGCGGACCTCGCGGATCTCTGGCGCGACCACCGGGCCAAAACGTACTATCAGGACGGACTGGCCTCTGCAGCGCGTGCCGACGCGATGTACGAGCTCGCCACCGAGATTCATGCATACGTTACTGGACGGTCTCGACAGGGCCACGAGTGCCTCTGCGGAGAGACGACGTAGCGAATTCGGTCTGCCAGAAGACGACAGTAGGTGAGTCAGGTTAACCAACGCGGGAGGTGATATCACGAATCTGTTGGTTATGTTTTTGCGCCCGCCGAGGGGCGGAGGCGCATTCCGACCTCCGTCGAATGATGACTGAGGACTATCTCACAACGATCCTTGAGGAAGCCGAGCACGTCGCGGAGCAGCACGACCAGGTCGCACGCACGGCGGACAACCAAGCCCACGAGTGGCTTCGATACGCCGTCCTCCGGATACTCGAGGGGCAGACAGACCACCTCCCGACGAACTGGACGCCGACCGACGGCGTCACGGTCGGCTACGGCACCGACGACGCGATGTTCGACAGCTGGGGCTCTAACGAAGACTGGTGGGAGACCGTCCCGCCGCAGGAGGCGTGTACACGCTTCCGGGTGTTCTTCTCGGACGACCACCAGACGGTTCCCCGTGACATCGTCGACGTGATGGCCGCGCTCGGTGCCTGGCGCGTCTGGACAGGGAGCGCAGCCGCGTGCGGTTCCTACGATCATCGCGAGCGCCGCGAGGTCCACTACCTCTGGCCGGAAGGCCATCCGGTAGAGGAAGTACTTCACAAGCGGCTCAGTGGCCCTGCGGAAGCCGTCGCGCCGGACGGAGGCCGAACGGGCGACGTTCGCGACCGACTGGTCGTCGACGAGAACGCAGAGTCACAGGACGATCTCGAGCCCCGCACGAAGCGTGCTGTCGCCGAAGCGATGGACGTCTCACTCCTCTCGAAAGGTGGCCGCTACGAGGTACAGTCCGCGTCCGGCAACAGGTACGAAGTCGACGTTATCGATGAGTCGTGTACCTGTCCCGACTGGCAACAGCGCTCACCAGAAGGCGGCTGCAAGCATCTGCGTCGCGTCGACCACGATATCAAACGAGGCCGCGTCCCCCGTCCAGATGGTCGCCTCCCATCACAGCTGTGACCCCCGCCTTCTCACCACCAGTTTAACCGGTTCAAGCAGTTTACTTCAGAGTAAACTACTTAGGTAGATTTGGTCGAATATTCTGCTATGGATGACAGCCTTGGTGACGGTGCCGAGACGACACCACGGGAACTCCTCCACTTCATCACCCAACAGACACGGTTCACGCTGATCAACAACATCCTCCAGCACCCCGACCAGCTTCCTTCGATGTACGAGCTCGAGGAGCTCAACCCCAGCGTGAGCGAGGCTACCGTGTACAAGCACATCCAGAAACTGATCGACGCCGGCATCGTCAAGGAGGTCAGCCTTGATGATGATCAGCGCCGGCAGGGGTATCCCTGGAAGTTCTACGGGCTCACGGAGGTGGCTCGGGAATTTCTGAAGACGCACAATCTGCTCGCCGCCGAGGAGACGCTGCAGCAGATTTACGACGCCATTTCCGACAAGCCCGAGAAGATGGTCAAGTACGAGAACGCACCCCGTCCAGCCGACACCTAATCACGTCTCCGAATCTGGAGCGAGGGATCTCAGGTCTAGATCGTCCTTGAGCTTACTATTACAGTAATTTATTTGACTGTTCCCAGAATATTGGTACCTGCTAGATGTACGAACCGTTTGATGAGACAGCTGCTAGAGTGTTGCTCGCAGTTAATCCTGGAGATTCTATCCGAACGGTAGCACAACATCTCCACAGCCCCTACGAAACGGTTCGACAGACAGTCAATCAGTTAGAGGATGCAGGGTATCTTCGGTATGATGACGGATTGTTCCTGACCAACGATCGCGTCGTTGAGGCGGCACGAGACCTGCTGGCCACGAGTGCAGCCGTGAACCCACCGTCCATCGAAGAGGCGTATGTGCTCCCACAGTTTGGTGATTGGCCCTTCGCTTTTACACGAGTGGACGCTGTCTACGTGTGGACCCAAGGCGGCTATCAGGTCAGTCGCGATCCCGACGATTATCCGCTGTTTCTTGCCGTCCTCGAGGAGGATGTCGACGCCTGGCAGTGTTTTTTCGAACGATTTGGAATCCCGACAGGATTTGAGCGTCGACCGGAGGACTCGTTTGAAGGCCCTCTCCAAATCGTCCTCAACGAGCATTCAGTGCTCAACCCCGACCACGTCGAAGGATATCCAGTCATCTCTCGGGGCGAAACGATAGCGTTCATGCAGGAGCATTATGCGACGTTTCAGTCGGCACTTGCTATGCTCGATCGTATGTACGACGATCTCGATCTCGACGTTTCCTACCGTGAGTCAGAGAGAAAATGGTCGTGAGCTTCACAGCACCAATTGAGTTATCGACCTCCGCTACGGTGAGGTTTCTTTGATTGCCGCCGGTTTGACATCGACAGCGTCCTCCGGTTGCTATTTGTGAATAGTTTGCTATTCATACTCTTCAGCCCGTGACGGAGCGCTATCTGATTAACCAACAAATCTATGCCGGTACGCACTTTGTTGGTTAACACGAGGCGACCGCTGATGTCTTACGAGCCACCCAACCCGCCGGCGGAACTCCCGACAGACCTCGTCAATAGGCTCAACGAGTCTTCTTCTGAGCAGCTCCAGCACGTTGCCCGCTACGCTGAAGAGCTAGCTGAGCACAAAGCTCGCGAGGCACGTCTCGAAGAGGACTCAGATGAGAACGAAATCGAAGAGCGTCCCGACGATCTGCCGGACGACGTCCCGTCGAAAGCGACGATCACGATCAAGGAGATCAACGACAACCGCTACTACTACTGGCAGTGGCGAGAGGGAGACAAAGTCACGTCCAAGTATAAGGGGCCAGTCAATCCGGACGAATGAGAGGGCGATTCGTCCGTTTATAGAGTTCCCACACCCCGTGTGCTATTTGATTTTGGTGCACTTGGAAAAGTTGTGACTACACACCCCTCGTCCAGAGTGAAAACAGTGGGAACGAGAAAGAATTTGAGATTAAATTAAGCCGATAATAGTCGATAGAGCCGTTTTTACGCACGAACAGTCGAACAGGGTTCCACAGTTGAAGCATGGTTTTCTATTTGAGACAGACCACACCCCTGATCACGAGTGTATCCACTGATAGGTTCTCATCACACACCCCGTGTGCAAAGTGTAAATGTGCCGTATTCCGACGATAGAGAGTTATTGGGCTGGTTTTGTATATTGAATATGGCCTACAATCCGTGGGATGACACAGACATACTGGACTCCGTGTAAGAGATGAATTGAGTAACAAGTCGAGCGGGAACACCCCATGTGCAAAATGAAATTCGAACGGTGAACATCAAGAGAGCCGGAGACTGAACCGATTTTCACTTCGATGACGGGGGGATGGTCGACCCTGCGTTTACACTTCGATGACGGGGGGTGTCAGACGTGCGGCTTGCACTTCGATGATGGGGGGGTGGAACAACTAAGTCCAATCACAGATGCGCAAATTCACATGAGGGCCGCCGATTTTGCGTTACACATCGATGACGGGGGGTCTTCCACCAGATGTACTTCGGTGATGGTCCTTACTGACGATCCGTGAAACAGCTGAATTCACGGGAAATATTGGATACAACGGGCGAATAAACATCGACGAGGGTTAATCTTTTTAATGCTCCGGCGTACAGCAGACATATGGCCGGTAGGGATCAAGAAGGGGCGGATCAATCCACCCTTGATGAAGGAACTAGTTCTACATCGGATGGACAGCAGTTAGAATCCGCCCGTGAGGATGCTGCCGGAGACTCAAGTCAAAATCAGGAATCGACTGAAGAGAGCCCTCAGCGGTCGATTCGTGATATGCTCGATGATGAGGGGGAGGCATCAGTTTTCGTCAACCGGGACCTCGTCGAGCCTGACACCATTATCGACGAAGAGCGAATCGTCGGCCGTGACGACCAGCTCGAGTCCGTCGTCTCGTTTCTGAAGCCGACTCTCCAAGGAAATCGGCCGCCGAATATGCTGCTGTACGGTCCCGCAGGGACAGGTAAGTCACTCATCATCGGGGCCGTCACGCAACAGATCATCGAGCTCTGTCAATCCAAAGGCGAACGTTTCGGCGTTGTCGATATCAACTGCCAGCCAATCAATACGCTCGATCAGGCCGTCTACGAACTCGTCCAAACTGTCGCCCAAGACGTTGGTACTGAAGTCGGAGTTCCAGAGACCGGCGTCTCGACGAAGCGCAAGTACCGACGTCTGTACGAACTCATCAACGAGCACTACGATTCAGTCATCTTCATTCTCGACGAGATCGATCTCTTGGTTGGCCGGCGCGAAAACGACGAACCCGCATACTCAAAGCTTCTCTATCAGCTATCACGGGCGAGTAACACGAATGAAATCGAAGGCCGCGTGTCCGTCGCAGCGCTGACGAACGATCCAAAATTCATGGAAGACATCGACGGACGTGCCGAGAGTTCATTCAATCCACGTGACGTCTACTTCCCTGACTACGACGCAAACCAGCTGCGCGAAATTCTCGAAAATCGACGCGATGCGTTCCGTCAAGATGCTCTCGAGGACGACGTGATTCCGCTCGTGGCGGCGTTCGCTGCACAAAGTCACGGTGACGCACGGAAGGCGATCGACTTGTTCCGCGGTGCCGGTGACCTCGCAGACGAACGGAGAGAGGAAGTGGTCACGGAGGACCATGTCCGAGAATCCCAGGAGGAGATTGACAAAGACCGGTCGCTGAAGCTCGTTGAGGGGCTTACGACACAAAAGAAGATTTCACTGTACGCAACTGCAGCCGTTGCGTATCACTCGAGTCGGACGGGTAGTTCCGTCCCAAGTCCGGTTGGATTCAAAGTTTATCAGTGGGTCACGAACGAACTCGATGCGGACCAGATGACTCGTGAAACGTACGTCAAATATGTCAAAGAACTCTCGACGTACGGGTTGATTTCAACATCCCGGAAAAGCCGCGGCCGAGGCGGCGGAATGTATATGGAGTTCACATTCACGGGTGATCCTGAAGCAATGATGACCCGGATCGTCGATGATACACGCCTGGAAGGAATAGCCCAGCAGGAAGAACTCCTGAGTTCAGTCGTGAATGCTCAACTGAAAGAATTTCACGAGGAGTGAGGTCCGGTCGAGCATCCGATGGAGAACACACCCCCCGTGTTCGATGTGTAAAGTCGAGATAGGAGCGGGAGAGAATTCGAGAGAGTCCTGAACTGGGATCGGTGAGTCAGAGAACACGAACCAGCCGCTTCCAAACCGGATCCTCCTAACGGACTGAAAATGAGATCAAGCCACGAAGTCTCGTGACCCCCACCCCCCATCATCGATGTGTAAACAGCAGGGGATGGAAGGGGGAACTCACGTGGAGCAAATCACGAAAGTCGGGATTTACACCACGAGACGGTTGAAAACAAGGAAGATCGTGTATGAAGACGAGAAGTGTGGTGGAGCCATTCGTGTTCGGTTAGTCGAAGTTTCACTTCTCCTAACCTTCACATCCAATTCCAGTACGGTTTCGGTTATAACGCACTGTATATAAAACTTCTTCAGACAATATGCATTGCTTACGAGAATATAGATTCGACCGCTGAGGCGTCCTCCTTCGTGTTTGTGGTCTCATCGCCGGTTTTTGCGGTTCTCCGCTCGTCACCCCCCTCCCTCCTCTCATGGTTTTACACATCGATGACGGGGGGAGGGAGTGTGACCGTGGTTCTCTGTTGGAAAGTATTCGCCGATCGGTCACTAGAAATCGGTTAACTCTGGCTCACGTCTCCCTGCAAGCTCTTGTTGAATCTCCGTCCGATCCCAGCCAAGCGGTGCCAGCACACTCTCGACCGCTCTGACGAGTTGCGTCTCGTAGTACGACGCATCGTACGACTCTACCTCTTCGTGGGCCAACGCGACCCGCTCTCGCGAACTCTTCTCGTCGTCGACGACCACGTACTCGATGTCCTGTCCTGGGTGGATGGCGAGATCCTGGTCCCGAGCCCGCTTCAGCGCCGCCACGTTCTGTGTGTTCTGCGTGTACCCTTCCAGCGGCTTGGAGACACGATTCCGTTCGACGAGCTGCTCGACCCAACGCGAGGCAAGCAGGGAAGTTACGACAGTGAGTATCGCCTCCGAATCAACGTCGACTGGGAGAGACTCGATTCGATGGAATCCTGATTCCATCCGGAATCTCGAGTAAACGGCGTGCGCTAATCTTGGAGCGTCGCGACCATTCGGCCGGTTTCCTCGGCCTCCTCGCTCCGCGTAATCCCGTATGTTGCGAGAGCTTCTTCAACCGCGTCGTCCAGACTCATTGGTCAAGCGAATCTTGGCTCTGTCGTCTGATAAAGTCTCGTACGAGTTGCGTATCTGCTTAGCTACGCTCGGTTTCACGGTGAGCAACATCAAGACCGAGGTCATCGTACATTCGGTCAAGCATCTCCAGCGCCGACTGGAACTGGGCGTAGTTCTCGCGCATATACTCGATCGTCTCGGCTCTCGGGATCACCGGGTAGCCTTCAACGTGCTCGATGTCGAGTGACGGGCGTGGCTCGAGGACGACCTGTAGCGCACCATCCAGTTCCTCTCGGGGCCGGCGCTCGAATGCGGACGGGAGGTCGAACGACTCGAAGAACGTCTCCCAGGCGTCGACGTCGCGGTCACGGACGGCCAGGAACAGCGGATAGTCATCGGGTTCGCGACCGACCTGGTAGCCGCCCTGAGTCCACACGTAGACGGCGTCGATCCGCGTGAACGCGTATGGCCAGTCACCGAACTGTGGGATGATGTAGGCCTCCTCGATGGAGGGTGGACTGATGCCGGCACTGGCAGCGACGAGCTCGAGCGCTGCGTCTCTCACGCGCTCGTCGACGACTGTGAGACCATCATCGTAGTGGACGTAGCCTGCGTCTTCCAGCCGATTGACGGCCTGTCGCACCGTCTCGTAGGGCGTGTGGAGGTGTTGGGCGACACGGCGGATGGAGTCGCCACTCTCGATGGCGAGGACGATCTGCGCCGCCGTGTCGTCGAGTACCTCGTACATCTGGTAGTTACCAATACTCCGGTAACAGTTAAAATAGCAGTAGATTCGCTATTGTACAGGCTAATCTTGGCTAACACACCGACATAGACCTGTTTGGTAAGAGACGCCCGTGCCGTAGCGAACAGCACAGTCCGATTTTGAGATGCTCAAACCAATCTCAGCCACCCAACATAGGTGTGTCTCACCGGCGAGATCCATTCACCGTGGCTACTATGTCGTCTATAAACGTCGTGAGGAGATCAACAGGGTCGCGATCAGCGTCCTCCACCGGCGGTTCCCAGAGTGCGACATCGAACGCCTGGGCGGCCGATGCGTCCCCTTCAGTAGCTGTGATCATAAGAATAGCACTCCGATAGATGACAATCGTCCGGGTGTCGTCGACGTCGAGATACTCGATCCCAGCTGCCTCGAGCGCATTCGGAATATCCACACCCGTATCCAGTCGACAGTGTTGCACCGGCTCATCGTCATCCGCCATAGCAGCTGCTACTCCCTGTCCGTACAAGTATACCCGGTCCTGTGGCGACCAGACGAGCGAAGTACACGGTTCCCAGCCAGGTCAATATTCCACAAAGATGTCCACCCATCCATTCTCGGTCGTAGTCCGAGGAGTTACACAGGCCCCCGGAGAACACACGATTATGGACCAGACACCCGACGCGTTCGCTGCTGCGCTGGCCTCGGGTGACACCGATCGTGTGAATCGTGCGATCAACGAGATCGAGGATCTGGATCTCCAAGAGCGAGCAGCTCTCTTCGAGGACTGCTTCGAGCGGTGTCGCGAGCTCTACGAGAGTGGCGATGGGTATCAACGCCAGTCTGTCGTCCGTTTTGCGGCCGCGCTGTATCCACGACTTGCGTTCCGAACAGTCGGCACCGAACTCACTGATGAGGCATTACCGGGTGACTGGACACTCGAGGAGATCGAAACCCACCGCCGCCGGCTTCGCGAGTTTTACCTGGAGGCTCTCGTCGACGACGATGGACGAGTCCGACGCGCCGCAGCCAAGGCCCTCAAAGAGCTGGCCGTGACGGCAGAGCTGATCGGCGCCGATGACGAACTACAGACGATGCTGACGGAGTTAGAGACGCTGGCCGAGGACCACGACAATGAGGCCGTCCAGAAACACATTGACCAGGCGTACGAAAACGTCGCGTTTCACGCGGAGAAGCCGGGATCGCTACTCCCTGACGCCTTTCGAGACGCGCTCGAATGAGTCAGGTCGTGGTGCCGCTACGTTCGGTTCCAACTCAAGAAGGAGAATTACAGAACTCAGTGGTCTTACCAAACCAATATCGTGGTTGAGGGACCTCTGTTTGGTAAGATAGCTTCGAAGACCCATTCGTTTTCAATCCAGCTGATCGAGTTCTCCCCGCCGTTCGCGATGCATAATTCCGCCGGCGAACCGCCGCAGTTTGGCCACGAGTTCGTCCTCAGTCTCGTAGGTTTCGACGCGCAAATCCCACCGGACGGACGCCGACCGGATCATCGCACTCGTCACGTCATCCTCGTGGACGAAAATCAACCGCTCCCCGTAGGTTGCCGCGAGGTTTTCGAGAATACTGCCGGCCTCTTCGCCGACGCCAAAATTGTGGCCAAGAAACGGCACCACGAACGCGGTTGCGTTGCTACAGCGTGCGTACTCAATGCTCTGGGTCACCGCATCCACGTCGTCTGTGTCGATGTCGACGTCGAGTGCGAGAAACGCATTCACTCCCGGGTCGGTTCGAAGTTCCCCTTGTACACGTCGTAAGAGACCCTGTGCGGCGTTGATGTCGTCCTTGCTCCTGAAGAGCCGGCGTAACGGCCCAGGAAGATCGTCGACGTCGATCTCGCGACGGTCCTCCTCGCTGAGGACGTAATTGAGGTTGAACGACTTGTACGGCCCCATCAGATAGAAGAGAAACCGGTCGTATGTCACACGCCCGAGCCGGTCAGCGATCAGCTCGCGCGTGATTTCGACGGGCATAGCCGGTCCTATTCAGCAAGAATATATAAAAGACGGTGTTTTTGAGAATTCTCGGCTTGACAACGACTAAGCGTCTCCGACGCATAGCGTGACGTACGATGGCGACGGATCAAACGCGGACGATTAACGGCGACGCCCCGGACGATCCGGCAGATCTGCTCCCCGAGGAGAGCATTCTTAGCCTTGAGGAGTACCTCGATATGCACGCGGCTGTCGGTCACCGCACCCGCTATGAGATCCTCTATCGGCTCGTCCACAGCGGCGAGATGAGTCCGAAGGAACTCGAGGACGCACTCGACATCGACGACAGTACACTCCACTACCATCTCAACAAGCTCGTCGACGTCGGCCTCGTCGAGAAACGCCAGCGCACGGAGCGCGGACAGGACGGCCTGTACACGTATTATCGAGCGACCGTTTTCGGCGAGGTGACGCTCACTGACGGCGTCGACGAGTTGATCCGAGGTGAGCAGGCCTTCGAAGAGATGTACGACAGTTCGACCGCTTAGCCGCGATACCATCGCTACTGTTCATACGCGTTTGACGGGCTTCCCATTCAATACCGACTGTTTCAGAAGCTTATCAGCGGCTCGCATTCTTACCTAACAAATCACGTCTCCTCTAGTCAGTCTGTTTGGTAAGATTCTGTGCAATCGTAGTGAGAGGCCCACCACTATCGCAAGTGAAGTGCGTCAAAGGAGAGTCAAAGGTGAGTATCTCGGCAGACACACCACTGCTGCAAGTGAAACTGATTGAGAATCGTAGATAGAGCCGGTATATCTCCGGTCTTCACTTGCAAAAGTGGTGTGTGGTTCCCACAGATCGATGGCAATCTGGAAAGACACACCCACCACTGTTTCACGAATTTGGCGAGAGTGTCGATCAGAAGATCGGGGAGACAAATCTTCAAGGAGACACCGTCAGTTCACGAATTCTGTTCCGAGCCAGAAGGAACGAGTTCGGACAGATCCGCGAGACACCCACCACTGTTTCAGGAATTAATCTAGCTGGAAGAACATTACACTCCAGAATCAGATTGAGTGCGTAACTCGAAGCTGAAGTTACGAATGGCCTCGGGACCCCCACCACCGTTTCAGCAATTCCCGTGGGAAAGGGTGGAGTCGGTCGATTTTAAATCAAACACACGATACAGTACAAGACACGCTGGCTAGCCGTTGGGTACTTGCCCACTCTCTACTCTGGGTGAATTCCTGAAACGGTGGTGTGGGTGTGATCTGCCTATTTCTATTAGAACCTCCCATTCAGCGTCACGCGAAAGATCTCCGACAAGACGTCCCGGACATCTTATTCAGCAGAATACAACACGGCCAGTCCGTACGTCGATTGTCTTGCGGTCTCTATACGTACTGCTTCAAACTGACCGAAATGAGGACTCCCCCCTCCGGTGTTTCCGAAGCTTTGCTACCCCTCCACCATTTCCGAAGCTTCCACTATACAGCTCGACTAGCCTTACCAAACTCCTCAGCACTATTGGCTCAACTCGTTTGGTAAGACACTCCTAGCGATATACGCTCTCACTCTACTATTTTCGGAGTTTTAGGACAATCCTCACCCTCCGTCGTTTCCGGAGCTTTTCAGGAACTCAGTACCACGTTAGAAAACACGAAACTCCGATTCAGTAGTCGGAGATATCGGACTGGAGGATATTGTTATCGTCGGCCGTCGACTCGATGATGTTCGCGAGTTCTTCGAAGCGAGTCGTCGACAGGAGGACCTCGAGCACGGCTTTCAGCGGAACGTCAAGCTCATACTCGTGATACCGGCCAGCCGAGAGCCCCTCATTCCGTTCATAGACGCTGATGAGCCCGAGCATATTCATATCCGAGAGGTGGTCGCGAACACGGCGCTCGCTCACGCTGTCGGCGTCAAGTCGGTCGCAGATCTTCACGTATCGTTCGTAGAGATCGCGAGAGCGGATGGGGACGTCATCGAGCGCCTGGTGGTACGCGAGCGCACAGAGGACGGCGTGTCCCTGTGTCGTGAGTTCCTGCATCCCCTCGTAGAGTTGGTTCTTTTCGAGCTCGTCCTGGGCGTCCCGGACGTGCTCCTCGGTCACGGTGTCAGAATCGGCGGCTTGCGCGAGCTCGCCGGCCTCACGGAGCAGTCGGATCGCCTGCCGGGCCGATCCCGTGTCTTGGGCGGCAAACGCCGCACAGAGCGGGACGACATCTTCGGCGAGGACATCGTCGTGGAACGCTTTCTCGGCACGTGGGTTGAGAATCGAGCGTAGCTGATTCGCGTCGTATGGGGGGAAGAGAATCTCCTTTTCGGCGAGTGTGTCCTTGACCTTCGGCGAGAGGTTATCCCGGAACTGGAAGTCGTTGCTGATGCCAACGATTACCGGGCGGACGTCGTCGACGTAGCCGTTCGACCGTGCTCGTGGGAGCCCGTAGAGGATGTCGTCGGAGTGGCCGATGTTGTCGATTTCGTCGAGGACGATTACGACGGTCCCACCGAGCGCGTCGAGTTCCTCGTAGAGGATATCGAAGACGCGTTGCTGAGAGTAGCCGGTGGTACTGATGCGGTCCTTGTCCTGGCTTTCGCGAAGTTCGTTGACGAGGGCGACGGCGACCTGGTAGGACGAGGAGAGGTTCTCGCAGCTGACCCAGACGGTCGAGAGATCGACGTCGTCGTACTCGGTCGCGTCGTTCTCAAGATGGGACAGCATAAACTTCGTCGCCACTGTCTTCCCCGTTCCCGTCTTGCCGTACAGAAAGATGTTCGACGTCGGGCGGTTATCGATGATCGGCTGGAGGGCTCGTTGATATTTCTCGAGTTCCTCGTCCCGTTCCCGGATATCCTCGGGCTCATAGGAGTCGTCAAGTGGTTCGGCATCAGCGAACACCTGACGGTCTCGTTGGAACATCCCCATGATAAACCGCCACACGGGACGATATCATAAAACCACCGCTTCCTAAGTTTCCGGAGCGTCCGGAGCTCGGTGACTTAAAAGTGATAGCCACACCGACGGTTCCGAAGCTCTGTTTCTTTATAACACCCTCTCACTCCACTGTTTCCGAAGCTATCGAAATGACGTGGGGCTTCCATTGAGCAGAGACACTATACAAGACAAAAGAACTAAGTCACTTACCGTAAAACAGTAACCGCAATACAGCAAAAACAACACTCTAGAAAAAGAATATGTTTAGAGTGGAAGGACAGAACTCGTGGAGCGGATCGTCTTCTCGGCAATCTCTGCCGTCTCTGTCGTGGTCCCCTTCCTTCCCATGTGGATAGCTCCGGAAATGGTGGAGTGAGGGTTCGCGTTATTGGTCGTCAGCAAAAGCTTCGGAAACGGTGGAGGGTTCGTGGACTCTATCTTCTCCGATTTGTCCTGCGGCTTCTTTCCTCGAACGCCTCTCAGCTCCGAGTCAGTTCAAACTGCGTGGCAGGGCGAGTGTGTCTTCATCGTGGTCAGCGACTCCTTGGACGACAGCCGTCACTGTGTACGTCACATCATTCGGAACGATTGGATCAGCGTCACAACCATTAGCTCCGGAACCGACGGAGGGGTAGCTCAGCCGACGGATCCGTCTCTTCCGCTGCTACTAAAATCGCGATAATCACACGATAGCGTTGACCTCAATGGTGTTTACTTCGGAAACGTCGGAGGGTGTCTCCGAATCTTACCAAACATTTATTCCTTAACGGGGCTTAGCGTTTGGTAAGACAATGCCGACACGGCCACCAGCTCCAGAGGGCCTGCCGCAATATCTCGTTGAGGGCGTCCCGAAGCAGGACGACACGGATTTGCGTGCTCTTCAGGACTGGATCGACGATCTCCTCGAGTACCGCCAGGATGTTGCCGCTGAGGATATTGACGCCGGCGAGGGCGAGTCGATTGAAGCTGTCGAAGAATCGGGTGGTGGGACCGTGGTGATCAAGAAAGTCAGCTGTGGCAAAGACAACTGTAAGTGCCAATCCGGGGCACTGCATGGCCCCTACAAGTACGTCGTTCGTCGACAGGGGGACAGTCTCGATTGGGAGTACAAAGGGCCGGTCACGGAGTGATACAGACAGATAGCGCATACCTCCGTCTTAGGGCGGAGGTCAAGCGATAGGTATAGTGTGCCAATCCACGAGTCCCGCCATTACTGGATTTCCTACGCTTCACCGAGGGTATTAAGACACCGACAAACCATAGTGTGCAACACGGATGAAGACCACACGGCACGCGACCTACAACCTCAACTATCACATAGTGTGGTTGCCGAAGTACCGCAATTCGGTACTCGTCAACGAGGTCGCCGACCGTGTGCGAACCATCCTTCACGAAATCGCCGACGACAAGGGATTAGAGATCATTGACCTGACCGTTCAACCCGACCACATCCACCTGTTCGTCAGTAGCCCTCCGAAACACGCCCCCTCTCTTCTCGCCAACTGGTTCAAGGGTATTTCGTCACGGAAATACAACCACCGCTACGCCGACGACGAGGGCGAGAAGATTCGATGGGAACGGGGCTACTACGCAGGAACGGCGGGGCATGTTTCCAGCGAAACGGTGCAAGACTACATCCAACGTCACGAGGAAGGCGACCAATGACCGAACTCACCAAAACGCTGGAACTGAAACTGGTGGACCCGAACGCACACAAACGGCGGAAACTCCGAGAGACGCGAGAGGCGTACCAGCACGCCCTCCAAGACGCCTTCGACGCTGGGTGTACCACCCAAACCGAAGCAAACGACGTAGTAGTCAACTACGATCTGAGCGGGTACGCGAAGAACGCGCTCAAGAAGTACGTCCCGCAACTCACGACGACGTACAACGCGGGCGAACTGCACGACAACCACCCTGTCCGCTTCACGAACGAGGGGCTACGGCTGGACCACAAGCCCGAGAACGCGATCGAGTGGTACGTCAAAATCCCACACCACGAGGACTACCAGCTCTGGATGCCGGCACAGCCAAACCCCGACCAACGGGACTGGTTGGAGGCGTTGAACGCTGGTGACGCGGGGATGGGTGAGAGTCGGCTGTTCCAGCGGGACGGGACGTGGTATCTCCACGTCACTGCCACCCGCGACGTGGAGGTCTGTTCCAAGGCATCCGACGACGAACGGACGCCTATCGGAGTGGACGTCGGAGAAGCGTCACTCGTCACGGTGTGTCACCGCGACGACCACGGTTCTCCGACTAGCCCCGAACTGTGGGCCGACGAAGGCAAGACCGTTCGTCGGCTCCGCAAGACCTACTTCACCGCTACGCGACGGCTCCAAGAACGCGGAAGCAATCGTCTCGCCGAGTCGTTCGGTGACAGCCTGTGGACCCAGATAGACGATGTGTTCCACCGTGTCACCCACGAAGTCGTAGAATACGCTGAGTCCGTCGAGAATCCCGTACTGGTGCTGGAAGACCTGACGTACATTCGGGAGTCGATGGACTACGGCGAGTATATGAACCGCCGTCTCCACGGCTGGGGGTTCGCCAAACTCCACGCACAGATACGGTACAAGGCCGCCGAGAAGGGAATTCCCGTCGAGACGGTGAACCCGCGTAACACCTCAAAGGAGTGCCATGCGTGTGGTGAAGTCGGGTATCGCCCGAAGCAGGCGACGTTCAAATGCACGAACGACGACTGCTGGATGGGCGAGTACCAAGCCGACGTGAACGGAGCGATAAATATCGCAGACCGCTACCTCAGCGGAGAGAGTCGTTCCAGAGAATACCCGAACGACAATGACTCGGCTGAGGATGGGGCGCATTTGACCGCGCCACAAGACAGCCAAGCCGATGCTGAAACCCAGCAAGCGACGCTTGGAACGTATGCGTCTTGAAACTACAGGGCCGTTGCACTCGGCCTGAAATTCCGTGGCGGGATTCCCGCGTCTTCAGGCGCGGGAGGAGGTCAATGTCGCACGGTTCTTTCCCGTCATGTACTCGAGTTCCGCGAGAGACATGAGGTGGGTAGGATGACCGAGGAGTTCTTGGACGATGAGCTGTCGAGTATCCTGCGAGAGCAGCTCAAATAACCGCTGTTGCTCTGCGAATGGATTCGCGTCCCCGGTGTCCATAGGTAACTGAACGAGGAATTAGCATAATAATTCTCTGTCTGTAAGGGGGTGATCGACGACTGTCTTCGCTCTAACTAGTTAACAACGCAAGGGTGGTATTTTCTGATCTGTTGGTTGAGTTTTCTGCGCCCGCACAGGCGCATTCTGACCTTCGTCGAATCATTAGCCTTCTAAATTAGAGCTCAGAATATTATCGTACAGACTATTATAGTTCTACCTCTAACTTCGAAACACGTATGTTCTCCCCACCACGACTGGGAATATGGACCAGTTCGTCAATCGTCTCGATGAACTCGATCGGTTGCAGGCCCTCTACGAGAGCGACGCTGCAGAGCTCGCCATTATCTATGGGCGCCGCCAGATCGGCAAGAGCGAACTCGTCCGCCAATCGATTGCCGACCGCGACGATGCCGTATACTATCAGGCAGTCCAAGGAACAGCGACGACACAGCTCAGGCGATTCGTCGAAGCAGCAGCGACGACCTATCCCGACATCACGGCCGTCAAAGAGGAATGGGAACCGCTCTTGACGTATCTCACCGACAGAGACGCCATCATCGTTATCGACGAATTCCCGTACCTCATCGAATCGAACGAGGGGCTTCCGTCGGTCATTCAACACCTGTGGGATACCGCTGTCGACGAGAGTCAGGCGACGCTCGTACTCACAGGCTCTGCAATCGGTATGATTCATACCCACGTCCTCGATGGCGGTGCGCCACTCTACGGCCGGGTATCTCAGACACCGAATGGCCGTCTCGAACTCGCCCAGCTGCCGTTTCGCTCCATCCAAGAGTTCGTGCCAACGTACGATCCCGAAGAACGGGTGTTCGTCTATGGTGTCTTCGGCGGCACACCCCGATATCTCAGCCCACTCGATCCATCACAGAACCTCGGAGAGAACATCACGCGGCTGCTGTGCGACCCGGATGGCCCGCTCCACGACGAGCCTGAAACCGTCCTCCAGATGGAACTCAACGAGGTAAACACGTATTTCTCCGTACTGGAATCGATGGCCAGCGGGAACCGCAGTCGAAACGAGATCGCCCAGGGAGCCGGCATCGAGAGCACCAACACGTCGTACTACTTCGACCGGCTGGACACGCTCCAGATCATCGAGAAACACCATCCAGCACTCGCCGACCCGGCACGCAGCAAGCGGACGCGATACAAGATTCAGGATCCAGTGTTCCGGTTTTACTTCCGGTATCTCTACGGCCGCGGGGGGCAGTACGAACTTTACGGCGAGGACGCTTACGCGGATCTCATCGAACCGGAATTGCCCGACTTCGTCAGCGAAACGTTCGAATCGCTCTGTCACCAAGCGGTGCCGGCGCTCTATGCAGACTATCAGCTCACGCAGGTGCCACGCCAGTGGTGGTACAAGGGCCGAGAGGTGGATGTCGTCGCCCCAACTGATGAGTCAACGCTGATCGCTGGCGAAGCGAAATTTACCAGCACTCCTCTCGGCTATGACGTGCTTTCGAATCTCGAAGACGACGTGGAGCACATCGACTGGACACCCAATGGAGGTGATGAGCTGACATATGAATTCGCCCTGTTCAGCCGGTCTGGCTTCAAACGCTCCGTTGAGGAAGCTGCAGACGAGCGTGATGACCTCCGGCTCTTCGATCTCTCCGATATTGTTGCCATTCTCGAGAGTGAGTAAACTACCCCACCCTACTTCGCTCGGTCTGATGACCTCGCTTCGTTGCGGGTTCCGTCAGACGAGGTCTGACTACGTGCAGGCTGTGAGCCTGCACTGGGGCTTTCGCGTGGACTCCCGCTCTGGCCGGAATCCCCGGCAGGAGGCTCATACTCTCCATTTGCGTTCAACATCCCGCGATTCAAGCGCACGCCTACGGGTGCGCCTCCGCCGTCTCCAGTTTGGTTACGACGGAGATACCGCAGTCCGATGTTCTTGGCGGCGTTGTAGTCGGCGTGATTCTCGTAGCCACATTTCAGACACGTAAAGTCCTCGCCGTCGCGGTTGTCCGGGTGGGTGAATCCACAGTGTGAGCAACGGCGTGACGTATTCTCCGGGTCCACTTGCTCCACATCGATGCCGTGCACCTCGGCTTTGTATTCAACGTACTCGTACAACCGCTTGAAGGCCCACTTGTGCCCCCACGAGGCACCGGAGAGACGGTCGCGGATGCCCGTCAACTCCTCGAAGGCGATGACCAGACACCCGGTCTCGACGGCTTCTTCGATGATACCGTTCGCAATCCGGTGAAGCATCATCTTGAACCGTCCCGTCTCTTTGCGCCCGACTGCCTGTATGTTCTCGTGAGCGTGACGTGAGCCACACTGCTGGAGTGACCCACGGCGCTTTTCGTACTCGCGCCGCCAGTGGTCGAACTCGTGGCCGCTCCAGAAGGTGCCCGTCGACGTGACAGCGAGTTGGTTCACGCCGAGGTCAACGCCGAGGACTGTGCTGTGCCCGGTCGTTGCCTGCTTCGGCGTGTCGGACTCCATCTCCGTCTTTGTGCGAAGATGGAGGAACCACTCACCGTTCTTGTTGTGGAGTTCTGCGCTCGTCACTTCGTAGTCATCGTTGTCGAGATACCGGCTGTGAGGTGTGTCGCGGTCTGCATCGGGAAGGACGTACTCGATTTCGATACGTCCGTTTACAGTTGCCAGCGATACGTACTCGTCGTGGAACGTGGCACACCGCTTGTCGTACACGGCGGTTGGGTTCGAGAAGTGCGGCTTTCCCGCGTACTCGCCCTGTTTCCAGCGAGCGACGACACCCCGTACGGCGTCGGCGGCCTTGTTGCGAGCGTTCTGGACGAGATTCGCGTGCAACCGTGTCTGGTCGCGTACCTCGTCGTAGGTTTCCTCCTGCAATTGAGCCTTGCTCGTGGTCTTGTAGTCGCCCTGCCATGCGTGGTCAACGACGTGGTTTGCGGCCCACAGAAACTCATCAACTGTCTTTCGGAGAAGTGCGGCGTCGTCGCTGTCCACATCGAGTTTGACCGGGACAGTGCGCCGCACCTCCATACGTCAGATGTGTTCTTGGTGATTGATTACCGTTGGGGAGAAAGGGCGGCAACAGTTCGTGGACTGTAGTGGGGTTGACGGCTTCCTCTCCGGCCTACTCGCTCGCTCCTTGAGGCCGGAGGTTTCGCCTCGAATACGCTGAACACGGTCACGCCCAGTCGTGGGTTTCCCAGCCCTCGTAGTGTTTCAGGCGGCTTTTGATCTCAAACGGTTCCCAGTCGCACTCGTGGTAGAGGACATCGGCTAGGTGACCGAACTCGCTGTTGTCGAGTTCGATTCCCCGATTCCCTTGATTCGTGATGTAGGGCTTGGACCGCAGCTCGTCGAAGACGTCGCTGGCGGTGGGGTAGTCACTCGTCTCGATAGCAGCAATAGAGAGGAGGTTCTCTCCAACGATAGGCGAGCCCCACCGATGCTCGGCTATCATTGCTGCAAGGAGCGCACATTTCACCGACGGCTTACGCATATCCCCCCTCTTTCTATGCCTCTTTGATAAGAGTGTGTTAATGCGTATTAACGCCTGGGGCAACAGTTATGTGTTATCACCGGTAAACCAGCAGTATGAGCGAGTCACCTCAGAAGCATCCAGCAGCGGAGAAGGACACCAAGGAAGCCCGCCTGGAGAATCCGAGCGGTGTCTTGTATCTCTTTCAGCACGAGAGTGTCCCAATCCTCATCGACGCCATTCTCACGCTCCCCCCGGGCCGAGAGTTCACCAAGACGGAGCTCGCGGATCATGCTGGCGTTACTCGGCAGACAGTGAGCAAGTACATCGACCTTCTGGTAGAAACCGAGATCGTCGAGGAAGTAGCGAACTCGTCACCCCGCCGGTATCAGGTCGCCAAGAGCGATGCCGTTCAGGAACTTTTCGAGCTGAACAGTGCGCTGAACGCAGCCGGTGAGTGAGGAGACGCTACCGTTCCACTGAGCTGCGCAAGAACTGTTTTATATTGTCTATAGGTAATCCTATAGTCTA